>DASUEC010000040.1:0-20108 GCA_036275255.1 Limnobacter sp.
GGTGAAGCGTTCCGCCGCTGTGGCTGGCCCTGCACCATAGCGCTCGGCAGCGGGTTTTACATATTGCCGGTTGGACGCAGACTGCAAACCATAGCAACCGTTTGCAATCGAAAACTCGGAGGCCTGAATCGGGGTTTCAACATCCGATGGCTGTGTGGGTCGACCGGACGACGATGGCGCCCCGGTGTCGTTTTGTGACAGGCAACCAGTCAAGCCGGCAAGCAAGGCAAGCGCGAGGATTGTTCTCATGGTTTGAAGCGCTCCGTTGTACGGTCAAATAAAAAATGGAGTAAGGTATTTTGGTCGTACCGCCGAAGGTCTCTGTTTGGATGAGGGTTTGCCCGGGTATTGCACCGCTATGTCAAAGAGCCGACACAAGCATGTTCAACACGCGCAAACCACCGCTTCAGCCTATAATCGGCACAAGCAGTACCCATACGCATCGCCATGAACAACAAGATCACCTTGCTTGATGAATTCCAGCGCAGCCATGCCCGGTCGCTGGCCTTGCTCAACAGCCTCAACGATGCCCAACTGAACGTGCCCTACCACCCGGGCATTAACCCGCCCGTGTGGGAGATTGGTCACGCTGCCTACTTTTACGAACGCTTTGTTTTGCAGCGCCTGGACCGAGCCGCCCCCATCAACCCGGCGCTGGATGAAATCTGGGATTCCTTCGAACTGGCCCATGAAGACCGCTGGACGCCGGGGCTGTTCCCCGACAAGGCAGACACCCTGGCGTATGTGAACCACATTCACCAAGCCATTGAACACCGCATTCAAAACACGCCCCTGACCGACAGCGATTTGTATCTTTACAAGTACGCCATCTTCCACCTCAACATGCACATCGAGTCTCTGGTGTGGTGCAGGCAAACCCTGGGCTACCCGCCCCCACCCAGTGCCTTGGCACACATGCCCAATGCATCAGGGGCTGCAACAAGCCAGCCTGTGGATGTGCAAATTCCGGCCGGGCGTTACTGCATTGGCATGCCCGCCAACACGGCGGCTTATGCCACCACCGACTTTTGCTTTGACAACGAGAAGCCTCGCTTTGTGGTGGATATGCCTGCATTCAGCATGTCAAAAACCCTTGTCAGCAACGGGGAGTATCTCGCCTTTGTAGAGGCAGGCGGATACGAACAAGATGCCCTGTGGAGCATGGCTGGGTTGAAGTGGCGCAACTGCCAACAAACGCGGCACCCCACCTACTGGAAAAAAGAAAACGGCCAGTGGCTGGAGCGGCACTTTGACCAATGGCTGCCGCTGCGGGCAGACCTCCCGGTTAAACACGTGAGCTATTGGGAGGCCCAGGCCTACTGCAAGTTTGCCAAGCGGCGACTGCCCACTGAATTTGAATGGGAGGTGGCTGCACTGGGCAACACCGAGCATGGCCCATTCAAACAACTGCCCTGGGGCAACCACATGGACAGCAAGCGGGTGGACATGGATGCCACGCATTTGGCCCGGCTACCTGTGCAGGCGCTGCCTGAGGGCGAGAGCCCCTTTGGCTGCCGCCAAATGATTGGCACGGTGTGGGAATGGACCAGCAGCCTGTTCATGCCTTACGACGGATTCACCATGGACGTGTACCCTTTCATGTCCACCCTTCAATTTGCAACGCACAAGGTGGTGCGGGGCGGTTCCTGTGCCACCTCGTCCGTCTTGATTCGAGGCACTTACCGACAGGCTTACCTGCCCGAACGCAACGATGTGTTTGTGGGCTTTAGAACCTGTGCCCTTTAAGGCCATATGAGCAACCCCTACGAAACCGACGAACTGCTGCACCAATACCTGGCCTTTCACTACGGGCGGGAATACTTTGGTGTAAAAAACTATGCTGTGCACTGTGCGCAGATTGCCCTGGAGGTGATGAAGAACAAGGCCACACGGCGAGCCTTGGACCTGGGCTGTGCCGTTGGGCGAAGCAGCTTTGAGCTGGCCCGCGGTTTTGACCATGTGGTGGGCATCGATCTGTCTGCGCGGTTTGTGGAAGCCGCACAGGAACTGCAAGCGGGCGAGAGCCTGCAATATTTCATGCACGACGAGGGCGAGCTTGGGCGGGTGGTGCAAACCGATCTGCATGAACATGAATTGCATGCAGTGGCCCACATGGTGCGTTTTGAACAGGGCGATGCATGCCAACTGGATGCAGCCCACACGGACTACGATTTGGTGTTTGCTGGCAACTTGATTGACCGCGTGGCCAATCCAGCCGCATTTTTGAAAGACATGCAAAAACGGGTGGTGCCAGGAGGCCTGCTCATCATCAGCTCCCCCTACACCTTGCTGGAAGAATACACGCCGAGGGCACATTGGATTGGCGGCTATTACCGGGATGGCCAGGCGTGCAGTATGCTGGATGGCATGCAGGCTTTGCTGGCGCCACACTTTCGGCTTGCACAGGCCCCCTTGAACGTGCCTTTTGTGATTCGGGAAACCGCGCGCAAATTCCAGCACAGCGTGGCGGAATTCACCGTGTGGGAGCGCCTCTCCGTGTGAGTGGCTTGTTACCGGGTGTCTTTTTCCAGCTGGGCAAGCCAGGCCAAGGCGTGCTCACGGCTGTTGCCACACATGTCAACCTGGGGCTGCAAACCGCCACAAAAACCGGGGCGCTCTGGCTTTCCAAACAACTTGCAGCGCATCTGCTCATCGAGTTGCACACAGGGCACCCCCGCCGGTTTGCCGTGTGGCATGCCCGGAATGGGGCTGGTGATGGACGGCGCAATGCAACATGCACCACAGCGTGGCCTACATTGCATGCGCATTGCCTGCGAGCTGCGGCACGGCAATTACCCGAACAGGCACACCGTTCACCGCTGCATTGCCAGAGGGCTCATCCAGCCATTGTTCATCGGTGATGTGGTTGCAACTCACCCCGGCGTGCTGTGTGGCCACAGCCAGGCGGGTGTCGCCATACACGTGGCCCCAGCCATGCGGAATGCTCACCACGCCCGGCATGATGTGCGGCGAAATTTCGGCCGGCAGCGCAATCTCACCCACCCGGCTTTGCACTTGCACGGTTTGGCCGTCCAGAATGTTCAGGTTTGCAGCATCGTCGGGGTGAATCATCAAGGTGCATCGGTCTTTGCCTTTCACCAAACGCAGGCTGTTGTGCATCCACGAATTGTTGCTGCGAATATGCCGTCGACCGATGAGGGTGAAATCAAAATCCGGCGCCGACCGGCCAATATCACCCTGAAGCTGTTTGGCATATGCCGCCGCCGCTTTCAACACCTCGACGGGTGCAGCATGAATGCGTTTGTTGGGCGTTTGCAGACGCTGTGGAAAACTTGGGCGCAAAGGCCCCAAGTCGATGCCCTCAGGGTGGGCCTTGAGTTTCTCCAAACTGAGTTTGTGCTCACTGGCCATGCCGTAAGGCCCCATTTGCAAACCAAAATCCAGCAGCATTTGCGGCGGCATGGCGGGCTTGGGTGGTTTGCCGATTTTTTCGCCATAGCGGGCAGCAAGTCTGTCCATCAACTCCCAGTCGTCCAAAGCACCTGCAGGCTTTGGCAACGAGGGTGCGCTGTATTTGGCCTGGTTGCGCACACCAAAAATATTGAAAATCAAATCGTAATGGTCGTGCTCCAGCGGCGAGGTGGTGGGCAAAATGACGTCTGCATGGCGCGTTGTTTCATTGATGTACAAATCCACAGCCACCATGAACTCCAGACCGGCCATGGCCTCATCCAGTTGGCGGCCATTGGGCGTGGACAACACCGGGTTGCCTGCCATGCAAACCATCGCCTTGATCTGCCCTTCACCGGGCTGAAGAATTTCTTCAGCCATGATGGCCGAGGGGAATTCACCCAACACCTCGGGGCGTTGGCTGATGCGGCTATGCCACCGGCCAAAACTGCCGGGCCGGCTGTTGGGAGCGGCAATCAGGTCGAGCGCAGGCGTGGTGACCAAAGCCCCGCCTTCGCGGTCCAGGTTGCCGGTGATGAGGTTCAACAAATAAATGCCCCACTGCGCCAGCGTGCCGTGCTTTTGTGTGCATGCCCCCATGCGGCCGTAGGCCACAGCCTTGGGCGCTTTGGCAAACTCGCGAGCGATCTGGCGAATGGTGGCCGCTGGTATGCCGCAGGCGCGCTCGGCCAGCTCTGGCGTAAAAGGCTGCATGGCTTGTATGGCCTCTTGCAGGTCGTCGGCCATTTCAGCCAGCCGGCCTGGGCGCGCCAGGTCCTCGTGCACAATCACATGCAGCAATGCAAAAACAAAAGCAGCATCCCCGGCAGGTTTGATGAAATGGTGCTGGTTGGCAAGCTGTGCGGTCTCGGTGCGGCGGGGGTCCACCACCACCAACTGCCCGCCACGGGCCTGCAACGCCTTGATGCGCTTGGCCACATCGGGCACGGTCATCAGGCTGCCATTGGAGGCAATCGGGTTGGCACCCAGCATCAAAAAATAATCGGTGTTGTCAATGTCGGGAATGGGAATGAGCAACTGGTGGCCAAACATCCAATAGGCCAACAACTGCATGGGCAACTGGTCCACCGAGGTGGCCGAAAACCGGTTGCGGGTTTTCAGCAGACCCAAAAAATTGCTGCTGTGGGTCATCAGCCCCCAGTTGTGCACATTGGGGTTGCCCTGATAGACGCCCACCGCATTGGCACCATGCGCCTGCTGCACTTTGTACAGCCCGTCGCAGGCCAGCTCAATGGCCTCTTCCCAGTCGATTTCCACCCACTGCCCGTTCACCTTTTTCACAGGTTTGTGCAAACGGTCCGGATCATCATGAATGTCTTGCAAAGCAACGGCCTTGGGGCAAATGTGGCCGCGGCTGAAGGGGTCTTGTGTATCGCCCCTGACAGACACCACTTTGCCTGCTTCCACTTCAATCACCACGCCACAAATGGCCTCACACAGATGGCAGGCGCGGCGGTGTTCGGTTCTCGACGGATTGTGGGGGGCGGTGGTCTGTTCCAAGGGCGTCTCCTCATGCTGGTCTGGTTTTTTTGTTGTGAACCGATTCTTACACATTCGGCGTGCAATCTGTGCCTGCTGCGCCGCGACATGACGCAATCCCCAAATAAGCGCACACTGCACTTACAAAAAAACCAACGATGGGAGACTGTATGCTGGCTGGCGGTGCAGAGCAATCCTTGTTCAAACGTGTGACCGGCCTCGTGACGAAAGTCTCCGACGCCTTCGCATTCCCCCTTAAAACCTCCCATTACATTGAGCTGGTGAACCCGCTGTGGACCACACACGCCCTGCAGGCGCGCGTGGAAGCGGTGTGGGACGAAACAGCCGACTGCCGCACCCTCACCCTGCGCCCAGGGCTGAACTGGCGCAGCCACCGCCCCGGGCAGCACCTGCGGATTGGCGTGCCCATTGGTGGCCAGCAATTTACGCGCACCTATTCCATCAGTTCGGCACCCGAGCGCAACGATGGCTGCTTCACCATCAGCGTCAAAGCCATTGATGGTGGGCGCATGTCGCACCACCTGGTGCGCAAGGTGAAGGTGGGGGATTACCTGCCCATTGGTGTGCCACAAGGGGATTTTTACCTCCCGGATGCGCAGCCCGTGCTGCCGCTTTTTATCACGGCGGGTAGCGGAATCACACCCATCATGAGCATGCTGCGCAGCCTGAAAGCCCAAGAGCGCATGCCCAATGCTGTGCATATTCACTACGCACCCCACGCGTTCGACGTGATTTTTGGGCGTGAACTGCAAGCCATGGCCAAAGAATTGCCTCTGTACAACCTGCATCTGGTGTACACCCGCGAACCAGGCCAACAACAAGCCAACGGGAAGCGGCCGCATTTCAGCCAGACCCAGCTTGAGCAACTATGCCCAGATTGGCGCAACCGAGATGTGTACGCCTGCGGACCGCAAGGTTTGCTGGACAGCATCGAGAACCTCTACGAACGCGAGGGCCTGCGCAGGCAAGTGCACACCGAGCGCTTTCGTGCCCAGTTGGCTGGCGTACCCACCGAAATCAAATCGGGCCATGTGAGTTTTGCGCGCAGCGGCGTGCGTGTGCAATCCGACGGTGAAACCAATCTTTTGCGGCTCGCAGAAGACGCAGGCTTGAACCCGGAACACGGCTGCCGCATGGGCATTTGCCACGGCTGCGACGTGAAACTCGCCTCCGGCTGTGTGCGTGACTTGCGCACCAATTCGCTGATCAACGAGACTGGGCAGGTCATCCAGATTTGTGTGTGCGCCGCCGTGGGCGACGCCGAAATTGACGTGTGAGGACCGCACCATGGGAATGCCAACACATTTAAGCGCCAACGACATTGCCGAGTTTGGTCGCGAAATGGACCTGATACGCAACGAGATTGCCGACTCGCTGGGGGCCAGGGACCGTGCTTACATACTGCGCGTGATCCGCTGGCAAAGAAGCCTCACACTGATTGGCCGCATCGTGATTTTTTTGAGCCTGTTGGTGATGCCCATGACTGGCTGGCCCATCGGCGGCTGGTTGCAGTTTGCGCTGGTGCTGGGCTCAGGCATGGCCATGCTGGGCATTGCCAAAAGCATTGAGAACATGGAGCTGGGCCACAACATCATGCATGCCCAGTGGGACTGGATGCGAGACCCCAACATTCAATCCAACACGTGGGAATGGGACAACGTTTGCCCTTCCGACCAGTGGAAACACAGCCACAATGTGGTGCACCACACCTGGACCAATGTGCATGGCAAAGACCCCGACATTGGCTATGGCGTGCTGCGCGTGACCGATGAGCAACGCTGGCGGCCAAAGTATCTGTTCAACCCTGTGGTGAACTTTTTTCTCATGATCTGGTTCCAGTGGGGTGTGGCCCTGCACGATCTGGAAGCCGACAAACTGCTGGAGGGTAAAAAGCAGTGGAAAGAGGTGATTCCCATGCTAAAGCGAATCGGCTGGAAAGTGCGTCACCAATTGCTGAAAGATTATGTGCTGTGGCCTGCGCTGGGCTTTGTCGTGACCATTCCGTTTTCGGTGGTGTTTGCGCTGCCCGTGCTGGACATGGCGGCCTGGGGCTTTGCATGGACATTTCTGGCCAATGCCGTGGCCAATTTGATTCGCAACATTTGGTCGAATGTGATTATTTTTTGCGGCCACTTTCCCGAGGGCGTACACCACTTCACCAAAGCTGAAGTGGAGGGCGAGACCCGCGCCCACTGGTATGTGCGGCAGTTGCTGGGCTCATGCAACATCACGGGCGGAAAATTGTTCCATTTGCTCTCAGGCAATCTGAGCCACCAGATTGAACACCACCTGTTCCCGGACATTCCCAGCAACCGCTACGCAGAAATGTCACACCGGGTACAAGCCCTGGCAGCACGTTATGGTTTGCCCTACAACAAGGCCTCGTTTACAAGGCAGTTTGGCACCACCACCTTGAAAATCTGGCGGCTGTCTTTGCCCTAGGGGCGGTCACAGGCGGCGGTGCTGTTGAATGAATAAGCCGTGGACTCCTGCTCCATGCGGGCAAGCACATCCTCCCAGCGCAAGTCCTTCACAGGACCACTCCAATTGACGCGCAAAAACCGCGCACAATCCAGCACTTCGTTGACCGAAGCCATGGCTTTGGCATGGGCCGTGTTGTTGACAAATGCACTTGTTCCCGACTCGCCTTCCCACAGGGTGAGAGTCCAGGCCTGGTTTCCAAACACCTGCCTGCGCACCGAGTAAGCCAACACGCCGGGCTGGTTTTTAAGTGAGTCCACCACCGCCTCGCTGAGGTCGTAAAATCGGGAGGACTGCCTCGCCTTGATGGTGGCGTGGGTGACCACCAACCGCGCCTGCGTAGCCACCGCCTGCTTGCCCTTGGGGAAACTCATGGGTGTGGAAATTGAAAACCCTGTCAGGCCCACAACGGCCAGCAGGCAGCCCACCACCACTTTTGCCCGAAAACGCATATGCATGACACACCCCCATGTTGACACTGTCAACATACGATAATCCTGCTATGTTGACAATGTCAACATTCCTTTACAGAATTCACGGTCATGAGCGAAAACAATCTACGCACCCAGTGCATACAACTGGCATTTGACGAACTGGACCAAGGAAACATTGGCGCACTGAGCCTGCGTGCCATGGCCCGTAGTCTGGGTGTTTCGCATCAGGCCCCTTACCGGCATTTTGTGTCCAAAGACGATTTGATGAGGTGTCTGCGGGATGAGTGTTTTATTCACTTTGCAGCCTCGCTGGAAGCACGCCCCCAAGGCAAGCACCCTTGGCTGAATTTGCGCAGCATGGGCGTTGCCTATGTGCAATACGCGCTGGATTTTCCGCACCGCTACCGAATGATGTTTGAGCCACTCGCCGCGGAAAGCAATCCCGACGCAGGCACACTGGGCCATGCTCAGGCTGCGTTTCTGATTTTGCGCAAGCAACTGGAAGCCATCAAAAAAAGCCTGCCCAACAATTCAAGGCTGGACCCCCAGGCCGACGCCATGTTCATTTGGTCTTGCCTGCATGGTTTGGTCTCCCTGCTTGAAAACCCGCTCACAGACACACTGCCGGTGCGGGAGTCTGTGCTGAAGAATCTGGTCGAGCATGTGCTGAACCGTTTGGGCGATGCGTTGGGACGGGCATAAACAAAAACAAGTTGTGATACGGTGATGGGCAGATGCACAACACCGGAGACCCGTCCATGCAAGCCAACCACGCCATTGAACTGGTGATACAGCCCCGGCCCACCGACCTGGGCAACTTTGAAGTGCATCGCGTGCTGCCCCACGCCAAGCGCCGCATGGTGGGCCCCTTTGTGTTTTTTGACCACATGGGCCCAGCGCAGTTTGATGCGGGCCAGGGCGTCAATGTGCGCCCTCATCCCCACATTGGCCTGGCCACGGTGACCTACCTGTTTGAAGGCGAGATGCATCACCGGGACACGCTGGGCAGCGACCAACTGATTACTCCGGGCGCTGTGAACTGGATGACTGCGGGCCAGGGCATCGCACACTCCGAACGCACACGACCCGAGGTGATGGCCCATCCACACCCGGTGCATGGCCTGCAAAGCTGGGTGGCTTTGCCCAAAGAACACGAAGAAACCGCCCCGGCGTTTTTTCACCATGGCAGTGCCGATTTGCCCGAATTCACCGTGAACGGCGTACGCCTGAAACTGATTTGTGGCCGAGCCTGGGGCGAAGAGGCCCCAGTGCAGGTGTTCAGCCCGATTTTTTATGCAGATGCCAACATGCCCGCGGGCAGCACCTTGCGATTGCCAGCTGACTACATCGACCGCGCTGCCCATGTGGGCATGGGCGAAATCCAGATTGGAGGCACCAGGCTCTCCCCCACACAAATGGCGGTGTTCAATGCGGGCGAGGTGGTTGAGATTTGCGCCTTGCAAGACTCACGGGTGATGCTCTTGGGTGGAGAGCCCTTGGGCGAGCCGCGCTTTGTCTGGTGGAATTTTGTATCGTCTTCCAAAGACCGCATTGTGCAGGCCCAGCAAGACTGGCAGGCCGGAAAGTTTGGGCTCATTCCCGGGGACGACAAGGAATTCATCCCCCTGCCCGACAAGCCCCTGTAGTTTTTTGCGTTACACTGCCAGCCCCTTTCCAATGCAACACTTACACGCGCCATGTGGTTTAAAAACTTATTTGTTTACCAACTCAAACAGTGGGAAGAAACGCCCGAATCCCTGGACGAAAAGCTGGCCGCCAATGCCCTGCAACCCTGCGGCGGAGGCGACCTTCAAACCCGCGGCTGGATTGAGCCAAAGGCCGAAGGTGCAGGTTTTGTGCACCAAAGCGACGGGCAACTGCTGATTGCCCTGGGCCTGGAGAAGAAGCTGTTGCCGGGCACCGTGGTTACCCAGTTTGCCAAGGCCAGGGCCGCCGAGATTGAAGAGCGTGAGGGCTACAAACCAGGCCGCAAGCAAATGAAAGAGATCAAGGAGCAGGTCACCGACGAGCTGCTGCCCCGCGCCTTTGCCATACGCAGCCGCATCCACGCCTGGGTAAACACCCGCGAAGGCTGGTTGGTGGTGGACGCTGGCAGCGCCGCCAGGGCAGACGATTTGGTGGGCGCACTCATTAAACATGTGCCCGGTGTGCAGCCTGTGCCACTGAAGACACAACTCTCGCCCATGGTGGCCATGACCGCCTGGCTCGCCGAGCAAGATTGCCCACCCCCCTTCAGCATCGACCAGGATTGCGAACTGAAAGGTCGGGGCGACCAAGCCGCCACTGTGCGCTATGTGAAGCATGCGCTGGAAGCCGACGAGGTGAGCAAACACATTGAAGGAGGCAAAGACGTGACCAAACTGGCCATGACCTGGGCCGACCGTGTCTCTTTTGTACTACAAGAAAATCTGCAAATAAAACGCGTGGCCGCCCTGGATGTGCTCAAAGAGCAGGCAGACAGCGACCCGGACGCCGATGCCTTTGACACCGACTTTGCCCTGATGACCGGGGAGCTGCGAAAGTTGATTCCGGCGCTCATCAAAGCCTTGGGTGGTCCGCTGAAAAATCCAGTATGATGCGTAGGTTTGTTTAAATCACACCAAATCTGCGCGATTTTGCCCATGACCGACAAAAACCAAACCGCCCCCATTCACTGGCCCGCCGTAGTCACCTTGTACGGCACCAGCCTTGCTGCGCTCATCCTGTTGCCCACCTATGCGTGGTTCAACGACTTCAGCGCCGCGGCCTGGGGGTCTTTTGTTGTGCTGGCGGTGCTCTGCGGCATTTCCATCACCGCTGGTTACCATCGCCTGTGGGCGCACCGCACCTACGAGGCCCACTGGGTGGTGCGATTCATCCTCATGGTGTTTGGCACCATGGCAGTGCAAAACAGCATTTTGATTTGGGCATCGGGCCACCGCACCCACCACCGCCACGTCGACGATGTGGACCACGACCCCTACTCGGCCAAGCGCGGGTTCTGGTTCTCGCACATGGGCTGGATGCTGCGCCAGTACCCTTCTGGCCGGGACGACTTCACCAACGCGCCCGACCTGCTCAAAGACCCCCTGGTGATGTTCCAGCACCGCCACTACACCGTGCTGGCCCTGGGCCTGAACTTCACCCTCCCCTTCATCCTGGGCTACCTGCTGGGCGACCTGTGGGGCGTGGTTCTGCTGGGCGGCCTGGCCCGACTGGTTTGGTGCCACCAAACCACCTTCTTCATCAATTCACTGGCCCACATTTGGGGTCGCCGCCCCTACACCGATGAGAACACCGCCCGCGACAATGACCTGCTGGCCGTGTTCACTTATGGCGAGGGCTACCACAACTACCACCACCTGTTCCAGTACGACTACCGCAACGGCATCAAGTGGTACCACATCGACCCCACCAAGTGGCTGATCGCGGGTTTGTCTTTCCTGGGGCTCACCAAAAACCTGAAGCGCTGCGACAAGTTTGCCATCGAGAAGGCCCGCATTGCCATGCAATTCAAACGCGCTGAGGCCAAGCTGCAAACCCAGCCGCAGAGCATGCAGGCGCATGTGGAAGCCTTCAAGGCGCGCCTGGCCCAAGAATACGAGCGCTATTCCCAGGCTCTGCAAGACTGGGCCAAGCTCAAAGAAGCCTGGTACCGCGAAACACGCGATGCCCTGGCCAACGGCGAGGTGATGGCGCAATACAAAGCCAAGTTCAAAAACCTGGAAGCTGAGATGCGCATGCAACGCAAGCGCCTCCAAGCCCTGGTAAACCGCCCGGCACTGGCCTGAACACCGCCCCGCTTAAACGCCCGCCTCTTCCAACACCCAGCGGGCAGCCTTCTCGGCAATCATCAGGGTGGGGCTGTTGGTGTTGCCACTGGTAATGAATGGCATCACGCTGGCATCCACCACCCGCAGACCGCCCACTCCAATCACCTTCAAACGCGAGTCCACCACCGCCATGGGATCGCTCGCCTTGCCCATTCTGGCCGTGCCCACGGGGTGGAATATCGTGGTGGCAATGTCACCAGCCAGTTTCACCAACGCCTCATCGGTTTGGTACGCCACACCGGGTTTGTATTCTTCTGGCCGGTACCGCGCCAAGGCAGGCTGGCTCACGATGTGGCGCGTTACACGCAGTGAGTCGGCCGCCACTTGCCGGTCTTCCTCGGTGCTCAGGTAGTTGGGGGCGATGGCGGGCGGGTCTTCAAAACGCGGGCTTTGAATCTGCACAGTGCCCCGGCTGCTGGGGTTGAGGTTGCACACACTGGCCGTGAAGGCACTGAAGGTGTGCAGCGGCTGGCCAAACGCAGGCAGACTCAAGGGCTGCACATGGTATTGAATATTGGGGTAAGGCTGTGCCGCGCTGCTTTTGGTGAATGCCCCAAGTTGCGAGGGCGCCATGCTCATGGGGCCACTGCGATTGAACAGATATTCGATGCCAATGCGGGCCTTGCCCCACAGGCTGTTGGCCAAGGTGTTGAGGGTTTTAACGCCGTGAACCTTGTACACAGAGCGAATTTGCAGATGGTCTTGCAGGTTGGCACCCACGCCCGGCTTGTTCAGTTTTAGCTCCACACCATGGCGTGCCAGCAACTCAGCCAGACCAATGCCAGACAACTGCAAAATCTGCGGCGTGCCAACAGCCCCAGCGCACAACACCACCTCGCGCATGGCCTCCACCTGCACCAGCTCGCCGTCGCGCACCACCTCCACGCCGGCACAACGCAATTCCCCGGTGGCGGCGGGCAGCACGCTTAAACGCTTCACTTGTGTATGGGTCCACAACACCAGATTGTGCCGCTTGCCCAGCACCGGGTGCAAAAAGGCCTTCGCAGTGTTCCACCGCCAGCCCTTGCGTTGGTTCACTTCAAAATACCCCACCCCAAAATTGTCGCCCCGGTTAAAGTCGTCGCTGGCCGGGATGCCCGCCTGCTGCGCCGCTTGCGAGAACGCCTCGAGAATGTCCCACTTCAGGCGCTGTTTTTCTACTCGCCACTCGCCCCGGTTGCCATGAAAACGGTTCAACTCCGCATCGCTTTCCTCAGCATAAGGATTGTCGTAGCGGTGGTTGCTTTCGTGGGCAATAAAATCTTTCAAACAGCTTTGCCAATTCCAGGCGTCATCGCCCGTGAGCTTTGCCCACTGTTCATAATCACGGGCCTGCCCGCGCATGTAAATCATGCCGTTGATGCTGGAGCAACCGCCCAGGGTTTTGCCACGCGGGTAAATCAGGCTGCGGCCATTCAGGCCTGCATCGGGCTGGGTTCTAAAACGCCAATCGGTGCGGGGATTGTCGATGCAGTAGAGGTAGCCCACCGGAATATGAATCCATGGGTAGTTGTCACGCCCACCCGCCTCCAGAAGCAACACACGGTGTTGGCCGCTGGCACTGAGCCGGTTGGCCATGAGCGCACCAGCCGTGCCTGCGCCCACCACAATGTAATCAAACTGCATGGTGAATTGCCCCAAACCCTGTTGTTTTGAATATGCCTTGCACTATGCGCACTTTGCGCAAAGGATTTGATAGGGGTTTTCCAGAGTTTTACGTTTTATGCAAAGCTGTGTTGACCGCCACAAGCGATCCAGTCTGCCTGCGCGCCCCCTAGACCAGACGCTTCTTCCTTTACAATCATCGATCTATATAACAGCAATCGCTTGAGGTAAGCACCATGACAGAACGCACCACTGTGCACGGCCTGAAAGTGGCCACATCGCTTTACAACTTCGTCAACGAGCAGGTGCTCCCCGGCGTGGGCGTGGACCGAGACGCCTTCTGGAAAGGGTTTGATGCCATCGTGCATGAACTGGCCCCCAAGAACATTGCCCTGCTCGCCGAACGCGACCGCATTCAGCTTGAAATGGACGCATGGCACAAAGCCAACCCTGGCCCCATCCGGGACATGGCCGCCTATCAGGAATTTTTGAAAAAGATTGGCTACCTGGTAGAAGCACCCGCCCATGTAAAAGCCACCACCGCAAACGTGGACGCCGAGCTGGCCACGCAGGCTGGCCCCCAGCTGGTGGTGCCCATCCTGAATGCACGCTATGCACTGAACGCCGCCAACGCACGCTGGGGCAGCCTGTACGATGCCCTGTACGGCACCGATGTGATGTCTGAAGAAGGCGGCGCAGACCGCGCAGGCGGATACAACCCCGTTCGCGGCGCCAAGGTGATTGAATTTGCACGCAAGTTTTTGGATGAGTCTTTCCCGCTGGCTGGCGGCAGCCACAAAGAGGCAGCAGGCTACAGCGTGGAAGGTGGTGCACTGACAGTGAAGCAAGCCAACGGAAGCACCGTGGGCCTGAAAAACCCCACCCAGTTTGTAGGCTACCAGGGCGACGCGGCAGCACCCGCCTCGGTGCTGCTGGTGAACAATGGCATCCATGCCGACATCATCATTAACCGCAACACACCGATTGGTGCAAGCGACGCTGCAGGCGTGGCCGATGTGGTGCTGGAAGCAGCACTCTCCACCATTCTGGACCTGGAAGACTCGGTGGCGGCTGTGGACGCTGAAGACAAAATTGTGGCCTACAGCAACTGGTTGGGCATATTGAAGGGTACGCTGACTGAATCGGTGAGCAAGGGTGGCAAAACCTTCACCCGTGGCCTGAATGGCGACCGCCAATACACCACCGCCAGCGGCCAGCCACTGACCATGCATGGCCGCTCACTGCTGTTCTTGCGCAATGTGGGCCACTTGATGACCAACCCCGCCATTTTGTACAGCGGCGACAAGGAAATCCCCGAAGGCATCATGGATGCGGTGATCACCACCACCATCGCCCTGTACGACCTGCAAGGCAAAGGCGCCAACGGCATTCGCAACAGTCGCAAAGGCTCGGTGTACATTGTGAAGCCCAAAATGCACGGCCCCAAAGAAGTGGCCTTTGCCGCCGAGCTGTTTACCCATGTGGAAAAACTGCTGGGCCTGCCCGACAGCACCGTGAAGCTGGGCATCATGGACGAAGAGCGCCGCACCTCCGTTAACCTGAAAGCGTGTATTGCTGCCGCAGCCAGCCGCGTGGCATTCATCAACACAGGCTTCCTCGACCGCACAGGCGACGAAATGCACACCGCCATGTATGCAGGCGCCATGATTCGCAAAGCCGACATGAAGGCCAGCAAATGGATTGCCGCCTACGAGCGCAACAACGTGCTGGTGGGCTTGAGCTGCGGCTTGAAAGGCCGCGCGCAGATTGGCAAAGGCATGTGGGCCATGCCAGACCTCATGAAAGCCATGCTTGAGCAAAAAATTGGTCACCCCAAGGCCGGTGCCAACACCGCCTGGGTGCCCAGCCCCACCGCAGCCACCCTGCACGCCCTGCACTACCACCAAGTGAGCGTGGCTGCCGTGCAAGCCGAGCTGGAAAAAATTGACGCCGACGCAGAGCGCCCCGCCATTCTGGCCGACCTGTTGCAAGTGCCTGTGGCCACCGACACCAACTGGAGCGCCGAAGACAAGCAAAAGGAACTCGACAACAACGCCCAGGGTATTTTGGGTTATGTGGTGCGCTGGGTGGATCAGGGTGTGGGCTGCTCCAAAGTGCCTGACATCAACAACGTGGGCCTGATGGAAGACCGCGCAACGCTGCGTATTTCAAGCCAACACATTGCCAACTGGCTACAGCACGGCATTGTGACCGAAGCCCAGGTGATGGAAACCATGAAGCGCATGGCCGCTGTGGTTGACCAACAAAACGCGGGCGACCCTGTGTATAAACCCATGGCTGGCAACTTTGACACCTCGGCAGCATTCAAAGCGGCATGCGACCTGGTGTTTAAAGGCAAGGAACAGCCTGCGGGCTACACCGAGCCACTGCTGCACGCATGGCGCTTGAAAGTGAAAGCAGCCTGACGCTGAACTACACTGAACGGCCAATCCTTAAAAACCCAAGCAGAAATGCTTGGGTTTTTTTTGAGAGAAGCTCATGACTTTTTGAACAATTGCTTTAAGCCAAACTTCAACCCTGCAATCAAACCGTCGCTCGGTGCTTTTTTAACCGGCGCTGTCGACGGCGGATTGGGAACATGGATGGGCGCAATGGCCGGGGCAGTTGCAGGAACAATTGCAGGAACAATTGCAGGGGCCACCACAGTGGGCGTCGCTTGAGAAGCCGCGTGCGAAGACGTGGCCTGTGCGTGGGGCCTGCGCCGGGCTTGAAGAACGAAGTCTGGCACCAAGTCTTTGACGTTGATCAGCAACACCTGCAAACCGTATTCTTTGAACAGATGAGAAACCACATGCGTCAGCGTACTTTGTTTGAACGGACCGAGTCTTAACTCAAGTTCTGGGCGATTCGCATGGGTGGATTTGTGCAATCTCACAAGGGTGTTTATTGCATGCTTGCAGACATGAAGCAAATCCTCCAAAGCATGGATCAACTCAAGCAAGTCTTTCGACAGTCTTGACCGATCTGTGTTGATGCTCACCAAGTGGCGATTAATGAGAGACGATTGGGCCGAAACGGTGTTTTTTAGTATCACCAGAGAAACCAGCGCGACAGGAAGCTTGTCTGGAGGCAGACTGCCAACGGACCGCAGGCCCACAGCCAAATACCGCAGGGCAATCGCCGGGTTTGTGAGGACTTCTTGCAAATCCTGCTGCCGATCCGGGTTATCGAGACTGAACTTCACCTCGTCTTTTGTATTCACGTCATGCAGACGAAAATGCGTGCGTGCCGACTGCTGAACTGAAAAATCAATATTGAGCAACACACACTGGTCATAAACATCGAGCCTGAAAAACGTAACGTTTTTTGCACTTGTCATTTCCTGGATCGACAAGGTGCTGAAATAAGAAAGCATTTCCCCGAAGCGACAAAACTTTTCTGCAGTCAGCACACCAACTGCCGGGCTGGAGCCACCCTGTTGCATTTTGTTGCTGTGTTTGAAAAAACCAACCATCCGTTTTTTTTCATCGTAGATCCGCACCCCCTCCGTGAGCGCGAGTGAGCCAAGAAGCGAGTTGTATGTGAAGAGCCCCTCATCTTGTATGCCACACCGGTATTTCACCTTTCTTGGGCACTTGGCACTCGCTGCGTTTGCACGTTCTATGCGATTGATGTTGGACCTCAGCAACTGATGTAAATCATCAACCAATGCGCGGTCGTTCAAAGACAAAAGCTTTTCAAGAAGCTCACGGTTTTTTGGTGTGGCCGATGTGCGATTGAGCGCATACTTGATGCCACGGAATTGACCTTCTCCAATCCTGGCCAAGTGAAAAAACAGCCGGAGGGTGTCAGGATGAATGTCCTGAAGCTTGATTGCGCTGCAGAACAAGTTCTCGCCTGGGCTTGTCTCAATGGAATTGAAATTCCCAATCACATTGCCCTTCTGGTACAAGAGATCGACGCTGACGTATCCCGCGCTAAAAACCAAAATGCCACTGGATGCGATTCTGTGAAGTAAAACAAAATAGTCTGGCGTGAATTTGACGCCATCAATGGCATCTACCTTGCCCGTGGTACAAAATTGTTTCAGTCCCCGAGTGCTGTAGGGGACGATCATCTTGGACCAGCCAAGCTGAATGAGTGTCCCCTCGTCCATGTGACTAAGCAGATGTGCAAAGGGTGGGGCTTTGTTCGCCACATCGGCCCAGTCGGACACCCCCGCATTTTTTAGGTGAGTCAATGTCGCCAACGCCTGGTCAAACGAATTGCTCCTGGATGGATCGATGACCAAGCCAACCAAGTCCTCCACGCTGGGCATGCCAAGCACTTCATTGGGTGTCAGCGTGGTGGAGTAGTCGGTGGACTTGCTCCAGTGAGTGCAATGACGGTTTTTTGAAAACTGCCATTTTAAAAATTCGGCGTAGCTTTGCTGGTGCGTCGCCAGTGCCTTGGGGGTTTTGGCGGCGTTGAAATAGGTGACGACCGACGTGTCATTCTTGAATGCGGCAATCTTGATTCGCGGTGCTGCCAGAAACGGTTCAAGCGCGGGTTTGATGCTGGTCACCACGTCGATGAAACTCAGAACCTGCTCCTTGGTATCCAAAGCAGGTTTGGCATCCAGATTGAAATCCTGGTATTGCTCGCTCAAGTGGAGAATCAGGAGCTTGGACGACCGATCAACATCATAAGGCGGCAAATATTCCTTGGGGGTGAAATACAGGTTTGCACGCTTTTCCATCTCCCTGACCTTCGCAAGCTGATGGGCTGCATTCACAATCAGGGTCAGCTTTTTGCCTCGCCGCGCCTTGAAGGCAGACACGGTTTCTGGAAACCGATTGAATCTGGATTGAATTTCTTGCGCAAACAAACCCAAGGATTCAGACCTCTCAAGCCCCCTGCTCTTGTAGATCTGATGGTTCAAGTTTGGCTCGTTGGCGAGCCGATCGGAGTATATATCGCCCTTGTAAGCGAGTGTTATGGGCATTGCCGGCGAGAACAGCAATGCCGCACACCCCTCCCACACAAGATGGTTGTAGCTTCTGCAAAAAGACGGCCCGACCAGGGTACATGGCGTACAAATATTGTCTTCCGCGATTTTTTTCACGGCGGCAATCATGGAATCCAGAGAATGCTGATTGCTGAATCGATGAATGTATGCACCACATTCATTCAGCTCTTTTTGCCGCGCACCCTCCTGCCAGGAATCAAGCGGGGAACTCAAGGCCGGAAGGGCAAGAAGCCTTGCACCTGAATCAACCCCGCCGTATCCGCTCTCGATATGCATGGTTTGGCAGACTACCCCTGCGGCCTGTGAGCCGCAGAACGGTCGTAAAAGTTGTTCATGTGCGCAATCAAGTGATCGATCGAGAACCCCGCTCCAAGATTGATGTCAAATGTTGGGTTACCGCTGGAATCAATGCAGCGTTCAAACTCGTCGTCTACCCAGACGGAGCCATACAGAGCCCCCATCACCTGCGCAACGATGGTGGCGCAGGTGTCGCTGTCTTTGGTCACCAAAGCCGCCATGTTCACGGCATGGGCTGGGTTAGCGCGCCCAAATCGCTCAAGTAAAAATACAACGCTGGGGAAGGTTGCACCCAGATAAGAGTTGCTGGACCAGCGCTTGAGCACCGAGTCCACCGAGGCGCTGGTGTTGTCCAAACCCTCGCTTTCGATGAGGGCCTGCTCAACAGAACCCAGACGAATTGCCTCACTGCTGTGAGGGGAAGCTCTTAGAAACTCGCTCGGCAGGCGCGGAGCTTGCCACTCATCTGCGCTGCACCGGTGCTTGATTCTTTCTGGCACCTCGGCAAACCCCTTCAAAAAACCGAACTTTTGATCGGGATGTTCCAAGGCCCTGGCAACTTCATGGTAGGTGTCAAGAAAGAAGTTGGGCGGAATCACCGGTATGTGATCTTGGCGGCTCAATGCGTCCAGGCGCAAGTTGATGCACCTGGCCATCATGATCACTTGACCAACGCTCGCCACCGCAGAAAAGGAACTTGGATGGGTGACCTGGTTGCTGATCAAGACCTGCTCAATCAAAGCCTGCGTGGTGGCGTTGGAAGACAGCAATGGCAACAAATCGTAGCCCAAGCGCATCATGCCGCCGTTGCCCGCGCCGCCAGCACGAACACCCAGCTTTTGTATGCCCAGAACTTGCCCGGATGAATTCTTGACCAGTTTGACATCTTCAATCGCAACATCTTTCCAGTTTTCCCTGGGTTTCTTCGCGAACTTGCACATGTACAAAGTATTCGCGCCACCACGTATGTCAAACCTTCCGTGCCCGGCACCTGCGGGAACCGGAAACTTCGGATCGTGAAAGGCATACGCAATTTGGCCTGCCAGCGCATCAAGATCCTCACCCCCGTTGAGAATCCAATCCGTTTTGGCGATGGCGCTCAGAACACCCTGTTGTGTGTCATCGGTCGCGCGATGGGCCAATTCACGTGAATTGAGGTTCTTTTTTTGGAGCTGCGCAATCAGATATTGATCGCGCATAACCGGGTCGGGAACGTGATTAACAAAATGCGCCTCGCTCGGGGCAGACATGGCATTCAGTAGAGTTCTCTTTCGTTCGGCATACGTTCTGCTTTCAAGTTCAGACCCCAAGGCATCGCCATAATAGCCGCAGCGGATAATGTCTGCGCTGGCCACTTTCGCCTGATCCACACGGAGAGGCGGAAGGCTGTTGTTGGGGTTTAGAGCCAGAGAGAGAATGCCTTCAAGACAAATCGGCATATATGGCAAGGAAAAACGCTTGCCAGCAAACCGAACTGGCGTTGTAGACAATTGCTGAATGACCGGCGAAATGGGTTCGGGCTGGGGTGCTACAAAAGCTGACGGTTCGGGCAACAAC
>DASUEC010000041.1:0-4063 GCA_036275255.1 Limnobacter sp.
TTTCAGCGCCCAAACCCTGCCCGCAGGGATCATGCAAACAAGACCAGGGTGGACACCTTTTACAAGAAATCAGCTTTGACCTTCAAAAGGGTGACCGTCTTGGCGTGGTGGGCGCAACAGGGTCAGGAAAAACGTCATTGCTGCGGCTCCTGGCCCGACAAATCCCATTCGACAAAGGGCAATACACCATCAACGGCTTGTCCGCAGATCACTATCACCCCAGTGAACTTGCATCAAACATCGGGGTGGCCCTGCAACCACCTGTTCTGCTGAAAGGCACTCTGCTTGAAAACCTGCAATTCAGACGCCCGCATGTAAGCACACAACACTGCTGGGAAAGCCTGGAAGCCATGGGCCTGGCAGACTGGGTCAAAGAACACCCGGACGGTCTTTACATGGCGATCGACAGCCAAGGCAGCAATCTTTCTTCGGGCCAAAAACAAGCCATTTCCCTGTGCAGGGCATTGGCGGGTCGCCCCACCCTCTTGCTGCTGGATGAACCCACTGTTTGCCTGGACCAAACACTTGAACAACGCTTGATGCAGGCCATCTCCGATCTGCCAGCGCATGTCATTGTTGTCTTCACCACCCACAAGCTTTCCATGCTGTCTGCCGCAAACGCTTTGATGCTTTTGCACCGTTCACGAATTTACAGCCAGGGCGACAAGCCCACGGTGCTTCATGCAGCCAAAGCATTGCAAAGCAAGTTGTCGGAGAAATCCCAATGAAATCTGCTTCAACGCCGGGGTCAAAATCCTTGCAGGCTCGCCTGCGCGCCATATTGACTTGGTTTGAATCAATTGGCTCGAACCACTCCGCAGCAAAGAATGACCCGCTTGCCTTGCCAGCTGAGGTGATCGGATTGACACAAGTGCGCCATTGGCAAGCTGGGCAAGCCATCACACGCAAACTGGTTAAAACATGTCTTTGGGCTTTGTTCGCGCTGCTTGCATGGGCAAGCTTTGCCACCGTGCCACAGGCAGCACACGGCGAAGCGCGTGTGGTGCCGTCGCAGAGGCTTCAAATCATACAGGCAGTGGACGGCGGCATCATCAATCAGGTTTTTGTCCGCGAGGGGGACCTCGTCAAAGCCGGTCAAACACTGGTTCAAATCGACATCACCCGGTTTTCTTCCAGTCTCAAGGAGAAAGAGGCCATTGACGCCTCGCTTCAACTCAAAGAGGCGCGTTTGCTTGCTCAGCTAAATCGGACACTTTTTAAAGTGCCAGACAATCTCGCCCAAGGCTTTCCTGAACTCTATTTGCAAGAATCCAAACTGCTCCAGAGCAAGATGAGCGAATGGCAAGCGCAAACAGAGATTTTCGAGCAGCAACTTGCCCAACGCCAACGTGAACTGGATGAAGCCGAAAGCCGTGCAGCCGCAGCACAACGCAGTCTGGAGATTGCAGACCAGGAGCTCAAGAGCACTCGGCCACTGCTCAAAAGCGGTGCCGTGTCGCCGGTTGAGGTGCTCCGCCTGGAGCGAGACGTGGCGAAGGCTCAAGGTGACTATGAAGCCTCCAGGGCGCAAAGCAGACGCTTGATGTCCGCCATCAGTGAGGCCAGGGAAAAAATCTCCGAAACACGCCTTAAACAGGAAAATGAAGCCCGCTCAGAACTGGCCGAAGTGAAGGCCAGGCTAGCAAGCCTGGAGCAGAACCAGATAGAACTGAGTGACCGGGTTAACCAAGCCACTTTGAAGACCCCGGTGGACGGCCTCGTGCAACGCATTTTGTACAACACCAAAGGGGCCGTCGTTCCCGCAGGCAAGGAGGTGATCGAAATCGTACCCCTGGATGAGCAGCTGGTGTTTGACACCCGGGTCAACCCCAAGGACATCGCTTTCATCCGGCCAGATCAACGCGCCAATATCCGGATCACCGCCTATGATTATTCAATCTACGGCTCCATTGAAGGCAAGGTCATCAATATTTCTGCCGACAGCCTGATGGATGAGTTTGGTCGCCCCTATTTCAGCGTCAAAGTCAGCGTTCCGCGCACCCAGGTCAACGAGAAAATTCGCCTGATGCCCGGCATGGTGGCCAATGTGAGCATTGAAACTGAGCAACGAACTGTACTTTCATACTTGACCAAACCTTTGCTGCGAGGCAGTTTGCAGGCATTTACAGAGCAGTAAAACACCAAAAATACCCATCTGTGGTTAACCCCCCTCCCCTCTGACCGAACCACCTGTTTGGCAGCAACCCATCTTGGAACCAAACTTCCTGAATGTGCACACACCAATGGCAAACATTCAGAGGATCAAGATGAGCGAAAAACCCACACTGCCACCCCAGGAATGTGATCCAAAAACCCTGGGTATCGCCAGAAAACCACGCCCCGCGCTCAAACGCAAGCCAGAGACCGAGGTGGTGGTACAGCTGGGTCCTTTCACGGACGGTCAAATCACCGCCCCTGAGATGGTTCGCCCCCTGGAAGGCCCCACTGAATGGTTGATCAAACCCAAAACCGGTGAGATTGTGCCCCATGACGCAGGCGCTCCGCCCGAAAAGGGGGTAATCCGCAAATACATCACGGTGGGTGCACAAGACAGCGATGTGCCCGAAGATTTGCCAAAGATCAGCGAAGGGTATGTGATTGAACGGGTCGACCAGAACCCCTTGCCCGACATGGATGGTCGCGTCAATGAAAGCGAAATCAAGGTGGTGAGCTATGTGCAGGACCGTTACAACAACGGATCCATCACCTGTGAAGACCCCGACACCCCGGTCAACGAAAGCGAAGAGCCACCGCCCCCACCCCCGCCTGTGGACCAAGAAGAAGATTCGGACTGTGATGACAAATGCCCCCCTCCAGTGAATTGCGATCCACCCAAAGATTGCGATCCACCCAAGGACTGCAAGCCTTGTGAGCCGGTGGATGCTGTCAACGATTGCGCTGAAACAGAAAAAAACCGCCCTGTCACAATCGATGTGCTCGACAACGACAAGGGCAAAGGCACGCTGACGATTGAATCGGCAGATGCCGAGCATGGCACTGTCGAGATCAAGAATGGCCAGCTGCTGTACACGCCCAAAGACGGCTTCACCGGGCAGGACGTGATCAGCTACTCGATTCAGAACGAATGCGGCATGGAAGACACCGCCTGCGTGTACGTCGATGTGAAGCTTCCGAGCAGCTACAGCGATGACTGCAAGCCAGATCCAAAAGACTGTGACCCGTCTCCGAGCGACTGCGACCCCTCACCCAAGGATTGCGACAGCCACTACGCAGACAACAAGATGCACGATTACGAACACTCTTCGGAGCCATTGGACGAGATCATCTCCGAAAAATGGGCCCGTGCGGATGAACTATTTTCCGAGATCCAGTCGCGCATAGACAACATCGTCAATGGCACAAGCAACAACTGGAGCTCAGCCTGTTACCAGTCGTCGAATGACTGTCACGCAGCATGCGCACCTTGTGAAGAACCCGCTTCTGCATGCTGAGAACACCCGAGTAATTATTGATGAGCAAATCACTTCCAATGCAACCTGTACTTAAAGCAGTTCCCGCAGCAGTTTTAATGGCATTTCTTGCGCTGCCACACGCAGTTCACGCACAGTCGGTGGCGCAACCCATCGACAACTCCGCGCCAGCGGCAGGCGTAGCCGCCGACACTTCACAAGCGCCCAACCGCTTGCAGCAAAGTGTAATCCAGGGCTTGCAAAACAGCGCTGTGCTAGACGGAGAGGTGCATGCACTTGAGGCTCAAATGGAAGAGGCCAATGTGTCTTTTGGCACTTTGCTGCCCACTGTGGATGTGCGTGGCGCAACAGGTCGAGAACGCAACAAAATTGAAGGTGGAGAAGCGCGAACGTACAATGCCAATTCATATGGCATAGAGGCAAGGCAGAACATTTTCAACGGCTTTGCCTCGCATGCGCGCTATTACTCCTCATATTCTGGCGCCATGCAAAGCTATTTTCGCTATCTGAATCGTGCCAACCAGGTTGCGTTTGAGGCGTCTAGCGCACACGTCGACGTCTCTCGCTTCCAGGCGTTGATTCAACTCAGTGAGCGCAATGTTCAGTACCACCAAGACCTGATGGCGCGCATT
>DASUEC010000042.1:0-8976 GCA_036275255.1 Limnobacter sp.
TGGCCACGCTTGATGGATCCGCTTGAACGGACCAAGAAACGCTTGGAAGCGCTCTTTTTGGTCTTCATTTTGGGCATCTTGGTGCTCCTAATAAACCCAGCCAGTGGCCAGGCAGCTTGCAGGTGGCCTCCCCGAGGCACTTGGTCGACCTGTTTTGCATTGGTTTTGCCTGCACAAAGCGGCAAGCCCGCGATTATAACGCGGGCTTGCTGCTTTGTGCAATGATTTGGATACAAATCGGGCCGGGCTTACTTTTTCTTGGGCGCGATCATCATGACCATCTGGCGGCCTTCCATTTTTGGCATTTGCTCCACCAACCCCAACTCGTCCAGGTCGACTCGCACACGGTCCAGCAAACGGGCACCAATTTCCTGGTGAGCCATTTCGCGGCCGCGAAAGCGCAAGGTGATCTTGCATTTGTCGCCGTCTTCGAGAAAACGCATGAGGTTCTTCAGTTTGACCTTGTAGTCGCCGTCGTCGGTGCCGGGGCGAAACTTGATCTCTTTGATCTGCACCTGCTTTTGTTTGGATTTGGCTTCCTGCGCCTTTTTTTGCTCTTGATAACGGAACTTGCCGTAATCCATGAGCTTGGCCACGGGGGGCGTGGCTTGCGGCGCAATCTCTACCAGATCAACATCGTTGTCTTCGGCCATTCGAATGGCTTCGAGTGTTTTAACGATACCTAACTGCTCACCTTCCAGTCCGATGAGCCGCACTTCCGGGATACGAATCTCTCCGTTAATGCGATGTTTCTTTTCCGCTACGATGTCTAGCCTCTTTTATCCAGTTAAAAAAATCAGGTCCGGCTTGTGATCTCGTCTTGCAGCCTTTGCAAGAACGCGTCCACAGGCAGGGACCCCAGGTTTTCGTTACCCCGCAGACGCACGGCAACTTGGTTTGCATCACGTTCCGCATCGCCGATCACGGCAATGTATGGCACTTTCTGCATGGTGTGCTCTCGGATTTTACGATTGATCTTTTCATTACGCAAATCCGCTTCCACCCTAATGCCTTGTTTTTTCAACATTTGCACCACAGTGTTTGCATATTCATTGTGCGCCTCGGTGATGGTTGCCACCACAACCTGCACAGGGGACAGCCAAAGAGGCATGGCACCCGCATGGTTCTCGATGAGAATGCCGATGAAGCGCTCCATGGACCCCACAATGGCGCGATGGAGCATGACAGGGGCTTTGCGGCTGTTGTCTTCGGCCACGTACTCGGCACCCAAACGACCAGGCAGCATGAAGTCCACTTGAATGGTGCCACACTGCCAGGAGCGGCCAATGCTGTCTTTCATGTGATATTCGATTTTGGGGCCATAAAATGCGCCTTCGCCCGGCAGCTCGGTCCATTGCACGCCACAGGCGCGCAAGGCTGCACGCAACGACTCCTCGGCCTTGTCCCACACCTCATCGGTGCCCAGGCGGGCCGCTGGGCGCAGGGCAAGCTTCACATTGATTTCGTTGAACCCAAAATCGCCATACACCTGCATGGCGACCTGGTTAAAACGTGTCACTTCTTCTTGAACCTGGTCTTCGGTGCAGAAAATGTGCCCATCGTCCTGGGTGAAGCCACGCACACGCATGATGCCGTGCAGGGCACCGGAGCTTTCGTTGCGGTGGCAAGCCCCAAATTCGCCGTAACGCATGGGCAGGTCGCGGTAGCTGCGCAGGTCGCTCTTGAACACTTCGATGTGGCCGGGGCAATTCATGGGCTTGAGGGCGTAATCGCGCTTTTCCGACTCGGTGGTGAACATGTTTTCTTTGTAGTTCTCCCAGTGCCCCGACCTCTCCCAAAGCTTTCGGTCCAGAATCTGTGGGCAGCGAATCTCCTGGTACCCGCCATCCACATACACTTTGCGCATGTACTGCTCCACCTGCTGCCACAGCTGCCAGCCTTTGGGGTGCCAAAACACCAGGCCTGGGGCTTCGTCTTGCATGTGGAACAGGTCCAGTTGTTTGCCGAGCTTGCGGTGGTCGCGCTTTTCGGCCTCTTCAAGACGGTGAAGGTAGGCCGCAAGGTCCTCTTTTTTTGCCCAGGCAGTGCCGTAAATGCGTTGCAGCATTTCGTTGTTGGAGTTGCCGCGCCAATACGCGCCGGCCACCTTCATCAACTTGAAATGTTTGAGCTTGCCGGTGCTGGGCACGTGGGGGCCGCGGCACAGGTCGATGAACTTGCCCTCGCGGTAGAGGGATATTTTTTCGTTGCTGGGAATACTGGCGATGATCTCGGCCTTGTAAACCTCGCCTTGCCCCTTGAAAAATTTCACTGCCTCGTCGCGGTCCCATTCTTCGCGAACCACCACCTCATCCAGGCGGGCGAGGTCTTGCATTTTTTTTTCGATTGCTTCCAGATCTTCGGGCGTGAAGGGACGTTCGTACGAAAAATCGTAATAAAAACCGTCTTCGATGACCGGGCCGATGGTGACCTGGGCACTGGGAAACAGTTCTTTGACGGCGTAAGCAAGCAGGTGGGCCGTGGAATGGCGAATCATGTCCAGCCCGGCCTCGTCTTTCTCGGTCACGATGGCCAGGTCCACATTGCCAGTGATGGTGTATGAAGTGTCCACGAGTTTGCCATCCACCGTGCCCGCCAACGCGGCTTTGGCCAGCCCCGGGCCAATGCTTGCAGCCACGTCGGCCACAGTCACGGGTTGCTCAAAAACGCGTTCTGATCCGTCAGGCAGGCGGACTACTGGCATATTCACACACCTTCAAATGAAAATTTTGGGCAAAAAAAAAGCGCGGGACCTGCCGCACTTTGATTTTATAGCCTATGCAATTTGGCCAACAAACTATACGGCCAACGGCACACGCTTCTCATCGCCCTATGGGCAATGGTAGGCGCGATTGGACTCGAACCAACGACCCCCACCATGTCAAGGTGGTGCTCTAACCAACTGAGCTACGCGCCTGCGCCGAAGGGGTGTGATTGTACAGCACGGGGCGCGATTGTCAATGCACGCGGGTTTGATCTGCTGCAATTGGAGTTGACAAAGCCGACGACGCGGCCTACTTTTGACAATTATTCTTGTCAGTTAACTTTTTTACGGCCGATTCCATGAAAAACATCAACCTCAGCCCAAAAACCTTCGAATCCATGCGGAAAATCATGAACGGCTTCTGGATTGTTGTGCCCGCTTACCTGTTGCTAAGCCTGGTCATGCCCTTCCTGCTGGCGTTGGCGATTTTGTTGCTGGTGGCACACACCCTGGAGCTGCCAATTGCCTTCATGCGGTTGAAGGGCAAAAACCTTCCACCCATGGAAGTGGTGGGCAAAACCTTGCTGTATGGCTTCACATGGTGGTTGCCAAAAAGCCTGGAAGCCAAGTGAAGATTGGACCTTGACCGCAGAATAGCGCGGGCCCTGAAAACACCCGGTGCGGCGCAGGCTCCACCGGGTGTTTGTTTGTCAAAAAAGAGTCACAGAATTGTCACAGTGCAGTCAAAGTGGGGGCGTTTAATCGGTGGCATGACAAAAACATGGACCCACCCAATGCGCCCCGCCCCTGTCGATTTGAACAAACAACTTGCCGAGCAACTGTTCGCAAGATTCCCGGCGGATGAGCTGGGGCCCATTCCCACCACGCCGGCCGCGCCAGAGGAACAGCAAACCAAGGAGGCAACTCAGGGGGAGGTTGGCGATTACAAGTACCGCACCATCTGGATATCGGACATACACCTGGGCACACCCGGTTGCCAGGCAGATGCCTTGCTGCATTTCCTGAAGCACAATGAAAGCGATACCCTCTACCTGGTTGGGGACATCATTGACGGCTGGCAATTGCGCAAGGGCTGGTACTGGCCGCAGAGCCACAACGATGTAATCCAGAAAGTGCTGCGCAAGGCGCGCAAGGGCACCAGGGTGGTGTTCATACCGGGCAACCACGATGAGGCTGCGCGCCAGTTTGCGGGCATGACCTTCGGTGATATTCCTATCCTCGAACGCGCGGTGCACACCACTGCACAGGGCAAAAGGCTTTGGGTGGTGCACGGCGACGAATTCGACCAGGTGGTGCGCTATGCGAAATGGCTGGCTTACCTGGGCGACACACTCTACAACTTTGCGCTCACCTTGAACCGGGTGCTGAACAACATTCGCATCAAGCTGGGCTACCCGTACTGGTCACTCTCTCAATACCTCAAGCATCAAGTAAAAAACGCAGTCAACTTCATTCTGGAATTCGAGAATGCGCTGATTCATGAGGCCAAGCACCGTGGCTATGATGGCGTGGTTTGCGGGCATATTCACAAGGCCGAAATCAAGGAGGTGGATGGTTTGCTTTACTGCAACGATGGCGACTGGGTGGAAAGCCTGACTGCATTGGTTGAAAAGCCATGCGGCACGCTGGAGATTGTGCACTGGCCTTACCGGGATGCACCGTCTGGCAAAAAGAAGGCCCTTGAACTGGCCAAGGTGGAATGAGCCATGCGCATCATGATCGCCACCGATGCATGGGCCCCGCAAGTCAACGGCGTGGTGCAAACACTGAGCCAAGTGGTGAAGCAACTGGGCGAGCAAGGCCATGAGGTGATGGTGATTCACCCCGGGCTTTTTAAAACCGTGCCCTGCCCAAGCTACCCGGAGATTCGGCTGGCTGTGTGGCCCTGGGGGCTGCTGCGTGAACGGCTTGCAGCGTTTCAACCGCAAGCGGTGCACATTGTGACGGAAGGGCCGATCGGCCTTTGCATGCGCTTGTTGGCACGCCGTCGTGGCTTGCCATTTACCACCGCTTACCACACGCAGTTCCCGGAGTATGTGAAAGCGCGCACGGGCATTCCGGTTCGCTTTACGGCTGCCCTGCTGCGCTGGTTCCATCAGCCAGCCAAGGCGGTGATGGTGCCAACACTTTCAGTGATTCAAACCCTGAAGGACCGGGGCCTCTCCAATTGTGTACTTTGGCAGCGCGGCGTGGATTTGAGCCGCTTCAACCCGGTGCCAAGTGCAGCAGCCAAACACCTGAACTACAATCCAAAGGCGCTGGCGCAGGAGGACCCGCAACACGTGGACTTGCTCAAGCGCCTTGAAACCATCAATGTGCAAAACCCGGTCTTTTTGTACGCGGGCCGAGTGGCTGTAGAAAAAAACCTGGAAGCGTTTTTAAGCCTGGAGCTGCCGGGCGAAAAATGGATTGGTGGCGATGGCCCGGCACGCAAGGCACTTGAAAAAAAATACCCGCATGTACGCTGGTTTGGCATGCTGAACCACGCGGCCTTGGCCGAGCTTTACAAACGTGCGGATGTGTTTGTATTTCCAAGCAAAACAGACACATTTGGCCTGGTGCTGCTGGAGGCCATGGCCTGCGGCTGCCCTGTGGCGGCTTTTCCTGTGCATGGCCCACTGGATGTGGTGGGCGGCAGTGGTGCGGGTGTGCTGGACTGGGATTTGAAAAAGGCCGCTCTGGCGGCACTGGCCATTGAACGCCATGTTCCACTGCAACACGCCAGCCAATTCACATGGCAAAACTGTGCAGCGCAGTTTTTGGGTTATTTGGCCCCCATCGCACCCAACCTGGCCGCAGCCAACAAACACAAGCGTATCGATAGCCCCGGCAAAAGCCTGAATGCGAAACAGGCTCGCAATGACCTTCCCTCCTGAGGCCCGCAACTATTGCCTATAATAGTCGCGGACAACGAATTAAAAACAGATCAACCTCAGGAGCATTGCAACGTGGGATTCCTCGCTGGCAAAAAAATTCTCATCACCGGACTTCTATCCAACCGATCGATTGCCTATGGCATTGCCAAGGCATGCCACCGCGAAGGCGCGCAGTTGGCATTCACCTACCAGACCGAGCGCTTTCTGGATCGCATCACCGAGATGGCGGCAGAGTTTGACTCCGAGCTCGTTTTCCCGCTGGACGTGGCCGAAGACGCGCAAATCGAGAAGCTTTTTGTGGACCTGGCCAAACACTGGGATGGCCTGGATGGCTTGGTGCACGCCATTGGCTTTGCCCCCCGTGAGGCCATTGCCGGTGATTTTCTTGAAGGCATCTCCCGCGAGGCGTTTCGCATTGCACACGACATTTCGGCCTACAGCTTTCCGGCCTTGGCCAAGGCCGCTTACCCCATGATGCAAGGCCGTGAAGGTGCCCTCCTCACGCTGAGCTATCTGGGCGCAGAGCGAATGGTTCCAAACTACAACACCATGGGACTGGCCAAGGCATCTCTGGAGGCGTCAGTGCGCTATCTGGCCGAGTCGCTCGGCCCCAAAGGCATCCGCGTCAACGGCATTTCGGCTGGTCCAATCAAAACCCTGGCCGCTGCGGGCATCAAGGGCTTCAGCAAAATCTTGCATGCGGTGGAAGACGCCGCCCCCTTGCGCCGCAACGTGACCATTGAGGACGTGGGCAACGTGGCCGCGTTCATGCTGTCTGATTTGGCACGGGGGGTGACCGCCGAAATCACTTATGTGGACGCAGGCTACAACACCGTGGTCAGCGGCATGGCCGAGTAATGAACGCCACCCCAGGCAGCACCCACAACGATCCCGCTGTATTGCGGGTGGAAGGTTTGTCCAAACGACTGGGCGGGGTGCAGCTTTTTGAAGATGTGGCGCTTGCCTTGCAAGCGGGCGAAAGCCTGGCGGTGGTGGGGGAATCCGGCAGCGGAAAATCTACCCTGCTACACCTGATGGCGGGGTTGGACATGCCCGACTCGGGCACCGTCCAATGGCACGGGCAAACTCTGTCAGCGCTTGCGCCAGCCGAGTTGGCCAAACGCCGTCTGCACCATGTGGGCCTGGTCTTTCAGGCTTACTACCTGATGCCGCACCTGAACGCCGTCCAAAACGTCGAGCTGCCGTTTTTGCTGGCAGGCCTCCAACCCGACCACACGCGTGCCAGCGCATTGTTGGCGCAGGTGGGTATGCTGCACAAAGCACAAGCTTTCCCCCGAGAACTCTCTGGCGGTGAACAGCAACGCGTTGCAATTGCACGCGCACTGGCTTTGAGCCCCCCCCTCATTCTGGCCGATGAGCCCACCGGCAACCTGGACGAAGACAATGCTGACAAGGTGTTGAAGGTGCTGCTTCAAAGCTGTGCACAAGAGGGAAGCGGTTTGGTCATGGTTACCCATTCCAACCATGCAGCCAGTGCACTGGGGCATCAACTGCGCCTGGCCCGGCACCACCTTACCCAGGGGCAATAAGCACCATGCGCTGGCCTGTGGCAATGCGGCTGCGTTGGCAATTGCTGCTTGGAGCCCTGAAAGACCAGCCCATGAAATGGAGCATTGCAACTCTGGCCATTGCCGTGGGTGTGGGCCTGGGCTTGGCGGTGCATTTAATTCACCAACATGCCCTGGAGCAGTTCAACAGCGGGGTGCGGCAGTTTGCCGGGGCAGCCGATTTGCAATTGCTTCCTCACAGCGAACGCCTCCCGGAATCGGTGCTGGAGACCGTGGTGCAGTGGCCCGAAGTTGCCGTGGCATCGCCAGTGTTGGCATTGCAGGTGGCCATTGATGGTGTGGCGCAACCCGTGCGCTGGCTGGGGCTGGATGTGTTCACTGCGGCTCTTGTGACGCCCAATCTGCTTGGGCAAGCCACGGAACAGGGGGAGCATGCCAGCGAGGGCGATATTCCAATGCTGAACGACCGGAATGCTTTTGCAAGCCCTGCACTGATGCAGGCCCTGCAAGGCAGACAAAGCAGCGCCCCCATGCAGTTGCACAGCCAACACCAAGGCAAAACAAGGCGTTGGGACCTGGCAGGCACCGTGCCTGCGGCAGGTGCGGGCCAGGTGCTGGTGGTGAGCGACATTGCTGCGGCGCAAGCCGGGTTTGATATGCTTGGGCACCTCAGCAGGATAGACATCAAGCTGCGTGAAGGGGTTTCACCCAAGGATTTCACGGCCCGGCGTGCGACCGAGATGGCCGGCCTGGGCCGCTTTGAAACACCTGCTGAACAAGGCAGCCGTGGCGCGAGTGTGTCACAGGCCTACCGGGCGAATTTGTCCATCCTCGCCATGGTGGCCTTGCTTACAGGTGGTTTTTTGAGTTTTTCCACCCAAATGCTCGCTGTGGCCCAACGTGCGCGCCAATGGGCCTTGTTGGCAGCCATGGGTTGCACACCCGGCAAATTGCGCACCCAAGTGTTGTTTGAGTCCGCTTGTTGTGGTCTGCTGGGCGGCATGGCGGGTGTGGCACTTGGATTTGGTCTTGCCAAGGCGGTGATTGCGCAACTGGGGGTAGACCTGGGCGCAGGCTACTTTGAAACAAGCAGTGGTGAATTGCACATGGCATGGCATGATGCACTGGCCTTTGCCCTGTTTGGCGCCATGGCCACCGTGCTGGGGGGCTTGGCACCCGCACTGCAAACGGGCCGCATGGCTCTGCAACAACGCCTGCGCGCCGGCACAGAAGAAGCTGGCTTGCAATTTGCAAACCGTGCCCATTGGCTGGGCGTTGCCCTTTGCACGGCCGCGCTGGCAAGCCTGTGGATCCCCCCGCGGGGCAATGTGCCTGTGGGCGGCTACCTGGCTGTTGCCTTTGGGCTTTTTGGCGGCATTGCCTGCATTGGGCTGTTTGTGCGGTGGTTCATTCCACACCCCTCGTCACTGGGCCACCTGGGCCACCTTGCCCGCGCACGCCTGGCCAGCACACCCAACCTGCTTGCGGTGGGTTTGTCTGGGGTGGTGGCCAGTTTTGCCCTGGTGGTGGCCATGCATGTGATGATTTACAGCTTCCGCCATTCACTGGACGATTGGCTAAACCAGGTGCTGCCGGCACCGCTCTACATGAAACCCCAAAGCCAGCAAACGCAAGTTTTTCCAAGCGAAATTCAAAGAAAAATTGCGAAGCTTCCAGAATTGGCGCAGGCGGAGTTTTGGGGCCAACAACCACTGATTCTGGACCCAGCTCGCCCAGCTGTTGAGCTGATTGCAAGGCCAATTGCCACCGAAGCCGCCAGCGCGCGATGGCCCATGACGGGCCCGACGATTGACACCCCTGAACCCAACACCCTGCCGGTGTGGGT
>DASUEC010000043.1:0-10371 GCA_036275255.1 Limnobacter sp.
GAAACTCTTGCCTTGCTTGACAGACTCATGGAAGAGAACGAAGCTCTAAAGCGTGAGCTTAACCTAAAAACAAACCGTTTAAGAACCCTACAGAAAGCGGTGCATGCGTTTTTGATGGGCGAAGACATTGAGGGGAACCGCGCGGTGTTGAACAACATCAGCAAGGAGCAGCCATGACTCACTTTGATTTCAAGGAATGGGCCGATCTGTATCAAGTGGACCCAGCAGCATTCGAACTTCGGCGGGAAGCGGTGCTCGCCGACTATGTGGCCAGTGTGGACGAGTCTCGCCGCAAATTGCTGGAACACACATTGTTTCGCATACGCATGACGCGTGAACGGGCAAAAAGCCCGCTTCAAGCGGCCATGGAGGCATCCAACCTCATGTGGGAATCCTTCGGGAAACTGCGGGAAGAAGTTGGAAAACTGGAGTCAACACTCAACACCAACCCCATGAAAACCAACTCGCTTCGATTGGTCTCGGGGGGAACAACGGGCAATCAATCGCCCGCTGCGCTTGCTTCCGAACTGCCTGTTGAGCACGAAAGCCCCACACCCACGGGCAAGGTGATCGCCTTCAAGGCTTCAGGCAAACGCGCCCATTGACTGACACCGACACACGGCTCGCGCCAGCGGCCGTGGCCACCTCCATGCCTTTGCTCATCATGTCCGCAGAGGCCGCCATCATCCTGGGGTAGACCGGGCCGCCACCATACTGGCCCTCGTCATTGATGCTCACTTCGCCGATGGTGTGGCCCCTTGCGCCAAAGCCGTTGGCCGCCATGCTCGCCTTGTTCTGAAACTCCTTCATGGCCTGAAGCAACAGGGTGCTCTTGGCTTTTTCGATCACCGGCTCACTGGGGAAATACTCCAGATTGCCCAAGGTCAAACCCTGCTCCAGTGCGAAACTTTTCTGCTCCTGCAAAGCTTTCACTGGCATTTCAAACACCAGCGTGCCCATGCCCTGCCAGGTCTGGATGCTGCGATCTTTTCCGTACTGTGGATAGGTTTGAATGTTGTTGCGCAGGTTTTTGATTGCGCTGTTGGACTTGAGGGCCTGTATGGACTTGTCCAGCACGCGGTTCACAGCAGTCATGGCCTCATTGGCGGTGGGCGCTTGCAATTGAACCTGCCAATTGAGCCGCACCATGTCGTTGTCAATTTCCTGGCTGCTGACTGCGCCGAGGTTCAAGGCAGGGGTCTTTTCACACAGATCAGCCCACGCGCTGGTGGTGCCAACCATCCACAACAGGCTGCACAAGGCGGCTGATTTGATTGCGTTGCAATTGAACATGAATAAACAGTCTCCGAAAGGTGGTGTTTTGGTGACAGCATGTGCCTGTAAATCGGATTGGAGCCAACAAACTAGAACGCTTTGCACAGGGCCGTTGCTACAATGATTGAACCACATCCGTCACCCCCTTTAACGCATGCACCGCGCACTTTGCTGACATGGCTGAACACTTAAAACAACCCAAGTCCTTGATCAGCATGTTGTTCACCATTTTAATCCTGCTTGGTGGTGCAGTCGTGCTTTCCCCTTTCCTGCTTGCCATTCTTTGGGCAGGCATCATTGCCACAGCTTTTTGGCCCTTGCATTGCCGCATCCGTGCCAAATTTCCCGGCAAACCGAACATGGCGGCCTTTGTGAGCACCGCTGTGGTGGCCTTTTTGTTGGTTGGCCCCATGATTGCACTCATTGTTTTCATGGTGCAGGACGTGCTCGAGATTACAACCTTTCTGCGCCAGGCCGATGATTCTGGTGTGGCTGTGCCGGCATGGCTTCCGCAGATTCCCCTGTTGGGCGACTTGCTTGTTCAAAGCTGGAAAGAGTATTTGGCGGTGCCCAAGCAGATTTCAGGTTTGCTGCGCGAAACATTGACCCAGCGCCTTGGCGATGTGCAAGGCACAGCCTCAGCCATTTTGCTTGAGTTGTTCGGTCGGGTGGCTACCCTGTTTTTTGCTTTGTGGGTGCTCTTCTTTTTCTATCGAGACGGCTCATCCATCAGCATCCGGATGAACAGGATTGGCACAGACTGGCTTGGGCAGCGCTGGAAGCCCTATGTGTCGCACATGCCGCCAGCCTTGCGCGCTGCTGTCAACGGATTGGTCATTGTGAGTTTTGCCGAGGCTGCCATACTTGCGCTGCTGTTTGCAGCCTGCGGGGTGTATGCACCCGTGCTTCTCGGTGCCATCACCGCGCTGATTGCCTTCATTCCCATGGCAGCGCCTGGGCTGCTTGCAATCTTGGGTATGATTCTGTTTTTGAGTGGTCATGCGGCCGAGGGCATTGTGCTGGTGAGCGTGGGCATGGTGGTCGTGCTGGTTGCCGACTATCTGATTCGGCCTTTGCTTATCCAAGGCGGTACCCATCTGCCTTTCTTGGCTGTGTTGTTTGGCGTGTTTGGTGGCGTCATCACCATGGGCATTGTGGGCCTTATCATCGGCCCGGTGCTTTTGGTGCTTTTGGTGGTGTTCTTCGATGAGGCATCGCATGCGCACCAACACGACACCCACGAATCCATCAATTAAAGCGGTTCAACCATGCAGAGCATCCAATTCCCACGCCAATTCGGCACCCCCCTTTCACCCAATTCCATCAAGGTCATGCTGCTTGGCAGCGGCGAGCTTGGCAAAGAAGTGATCATCGCCTTCCAGCGGCTTGGTGTGGAAGTGATTGCAGTGGACCGTTATCCCAACGCACCCGGGCATCAGGTGGCGCACCGTTCTCACGTCATTGACATGACCGATCCACAGGCGCTGAAAACCCTCATTGACCAAGAGAGACCGCACATCGTGGTGCCCGAGATTGAAGCAATTGCCACCCCGACACTCAAAGCGCTGGAAGCCACGGGTGCCGTGCGTGTGGTGCCCACGGCCAACGCTGCGTGGCTCACCATGAACCGCGAGGGCATACGCCGACTTGCAGCGGAGGACTTGAATCTGCGTTGTTCGCATTACGCTTTTGCAGACAACTACGAGACCCTGAAGCAGGCTGTCGAAAACGGCATGGATGGCCAGCCCCCCATTGGCTACCCGTGCATCATCAAGCCCGTCATGTCTTCGTCAGGCAAAGGCCAATCCAAGGTCGACGGTGCAGCAGAACTTGAGGCAGCCTGGGCCTATGCAGGCTCAGCAGGCCGGGTCAATGCTGGCCGTGTGATTGTGGAATCCCTGGTTGTGTTTGATTACGAAATCACCTTGCTGACCGTGCGCAGCCGCAATGCTTCAACGGGGGAAATTGAAACAAGCTATTGTGAGCCGGTCGGTCACATTCAGGTGAGCGGCGATTATGTCGAGAGCTGGCAGCCACAGCCCATGAGCCCGGCGGCCCTTCAGCGGGCCAAAGACATGGCGAACCTCGTGACCACGGCCTTGGGAGGCACCGGGCTGTTTGGCGTGGAAATGTTTGTGAAAGGGGACGAGGTGTGGTTCTCGGAAGTCAGCCCCCGCCCCCATGACACTGGCATGGTGACGATGATCACCCAATGGCAAAACGAGTTTGAATTGCATGCGCGCGCAATTTTAGGCCTGCCTGTGGACACCAGCCTGAAAACGCCAGGAGCCAGCGCAGTGATTTATGGCGGCATGGACAAAGCGGGCATTGCCTTCGAAGGCGTGGCTGAGGCGCTTGCCGAGCCCGGCACAGATGTGCGTTTGTTTGGAAAACCCGAATCTTTTGTGAAGCGCCGCATGGGCGTGGCGCTGGGGCGCGCAGACACGGTGGAAGAGGCGCGCGCGAAGGCCAAGCGGGCTGCGGCCAAGGTAAAACCAGTCAGCCACTAACCGGAGAGAGGCGCAGCAAGGCTCTCACGACATGCGACACGCAAGCCAGCGAGTCTTCACTGCAAGCCCAGGCTCGCCCTGTACTCTTCGTAGGTGCCTTTGTAATCGGTAATGCCACCCTCCTGCATATCCAGAATGCGGGTGGCAATGCCAGACACGAACTCCCGGTCATGAGATACCACAAACACCGTGCCTTCAAATTTTTCAAGGGCCATTTGAAGACTTTCGATGGACTCCATGTCCAGGTGGTTGGTGGGCTCGTCCAGCAGCAGCACATTGTGCCTGCCTAGCATGAGGCGACCAAACACGAGGCGGTTTTTTTCACCTCCAGAGCACACTTTGACCTGCTTGCCAATTTCGTCGTTTGAAAAAAGCAGGCGCCCCAGAATACCGCGGATGGCTTGGTCATCATCGCCTTCCTGGGCGTAACGCTCCGTCCACTCCCGCAGGCTCAATGCCTGGTCAAACTCATCGCTCACGTCTTGCGCCATGTAACCCAGGTTGGCATTCTCGGACCATTTCACTTCACCGCGCGTTGGCTGCATTGCACCGGCAAGCAATTTGAGCAAGGTGGTTTTGCCCGTGCCATTGCCACCCACGATGCCCACCTTCTCACCAGCCTCCACCATCAGCGAGAAATTGCGAATCACGTGGTTGTCATCGTAGCTGTGGCTTACGCCCTCCAGCTCCACAGCCAAGCGGTGCATTTTCTTTTTCTGCTCAAATCGAATGAAAGGGTTCTGGCGAGACGATGGTTTGATCTCCACCGTGTCCGCCTTGATCTTCTCAATCTGCTTCTGGCGTGATGTGGCTTGCCTTGCTTTGGACTTGTTGGCTGCAAACCGGCGAACAAAATCCTGCAAATCCGAAATGCGTTCCTTGGCCCTTGCATTGGCAGCCATGGCCCGCTCACGGGCCTGCGCAGCAGCCAGCATGTAATCGTCGTAGTTGCCGGGCACCACTTGCAAGGTGCCATAGTCGAGGTCGGCCATGTGGGTGCACACCTGGTTCAGGAAATGCCGGTCATGGCTGATGATGATCATCGTGCTGTCATATTGGTTCAGTACGTCTTCCAGCCATGCAATGGTGTTGATGTCCAGGTTGTTGGTGGGTTCGTCCAGCAGCAACACGTCGGGCTTTGAAAACAAGGCCTGAGCAAGCAGCACGCGCAATTTCCAGCCCGGGGCAATCTCGCTCATCAGGCCGTTGTGCTGCTCCAGTGGAATACCTGCACCCAGCAACAACTCCCCTGCCCTCGACTCTGCCTCGTAGCCGCCGTACTCCGCATACACGGCTTCAAGCTCTGCGGCTTTCATGTAGTCCTCGTCGCTGGCTTCCGGGTTGGCGTACAAGGCATCGCGCTCGGTCATGGCTTGCCACATTTCCTTGTGCCCCATCATCACCACATCCAGCACGCGGTGTTCCTCAAAGGCAAACTGGTTTTGGTTCAATTTGCCCAAGCGCACATGGGGGTCAAGCACCACCGTGCCGTGCGATGGCTCCAAATCACCACCAAGAATTTTCATCAAGGTCGACTTGCCACAGCCATTGGCGCCGATCAGGCCATAGCGGTTGCCGTCGCCAAACTTGGCGTTGATGTTTTCAAAAAGGGGTTTGGCACCAAACTGAATGGTGATGTTTGCTGCGGTGAGCATAAGCCTCGGATAATTAAAGAAAATTTGGCGAAGGCCGCATTATACATGCGCGCCCTGCTGCAAGACGAACTCGCCAGCCGCAGAGACCTGCAAAATGCTCTCCATGCCTTGAAACCAACAGGCTTTTGGGGTGCAATGCCCAAACGGGAAATTGGGAATCACAGGGATGTGCAAAAGATTCTGAATGTAGTCGACCACGGCGCTGAGGTCATAGCCTGCATCGTGCGGCCCTGGGGCTGGCTCGCAGAATTGCCCCAACAACACGGCGCGTTGCCGCCCCAGCACACCGGATTGCAACAGTTGCAGCAGCATGCGTTCAATGCGGTACGTGGGCTCGTTGATGTCTTCCAAAATCAGAATGCCACCGTCCATATTCGGCATCCAGGGTGTGCTCAACAAGCTGCACACCATGGCCAGGTTACCGCCCCACGCCACCCCTTCAATGGGCAGGGCACCTTGCCAATAGGCTTGCCAGTCCTCAAAGCCTTGGCAGGCCCATTGCACATGCACCAGGCCATGTTCAACAGCATGTTCAAACTGCTGGAGCGTGTCTGGATGCACCCCAAACTCGGGGCCAAAATCAAAACAGGCCATGGGGCCATGCAACAGGGTTTCAGGCGCTGCACCCGCTTGCAGCAAAGGCAATTGCAGGGTGGTCAAATCGCTGTGGCCGCAAAGTACATGCTTCCCAGAATTCAGCGCCTGGGCCAGTGACTCAAAACGAAGCATGGGCAGCAAACGCGTGATGCCATAGCCACCACGTGCCGCCATCAGCAGCGATCGCCCCGTGCTGTTGAACACATCATGGATGGCTTGTGCACGCTGTGCATCATCGCCCGCAAAACGCTGCAGGCGTGCGCGCGTGTGTTCATGCTCACGCAACCCCCATCCCAGGGTGCTCAGTTGCACCAGGGCACGGTTAAAGGCCAACTCATCGGTCAGCGCACCACTGGGGGAAAACAGGACAAGCTCGGAAAATGGCTTCAAAGGTATTCTTTCCAGGAACGGACAGGCTCACCAGCCAGATAATCGCACAAACTGAGAAGGATCGCAGACTGTTGCCGGTCATCTTTGGCAAGGCATTGCTCAGCAACACGCCTCAGGCCGATGAACAACTCGTCCTGTGTTGCATCGTCTCGCAAATGCGAATGCAAATCCAAAGGTGTGTGGATGCCGAGCTGAGCCAACAAAGTCAGGCTGTGCTTGTTGACGTTGGGCAAATCTGCCAAACGCTTGATTGCAGACATTGCATCCAGCCGGCCAAGTCGCCTGGCCTTAAAAAACGCCTGAAGCAAACGCTCGGAAGCCTCCGCCAGGCAGCCCCATTCAAACCTGCATGGGTGCAAGGCCTCCGAGCCCTCCAGCACACGGATCGCGTCCTCCAGATGCGTGTTGTACCTGGACTGCCTGCTGCCAATCACCACACGGCCAATGCGGGCGTGTGCAATGGCCCCCAGGCACATCAGGCATGGCTGCAAAGTCACGTAAAGCGTGCATGCACTGCCAAGTCGATAGTTGCCAATCGCTTTGCAGGCCCGCTCAATGGCCAGCATTTCTGCGTGCGCGCAGGCGTTGATGTTGGCAATTGGGGCATTGTGGGCATGGGCGATCATCTCTCCCTGGCAAACCACCACTGCACCAATCGGCACTTCACCCTGTTCAGCCGCCTTGCTCGCTTGTTCGAGCGCAACACGCATCCAGCCATCGTCTTGCACATTGGGCTGGTGGGGGCTCACTTCAAATTTCGGCTTTGTTCCTTTCATGAGGCGCAGCTTCGCACAATTCCGTCAGCAGTTCAAACACCGCCCGCACAAGGCAAGGTGAGGCAGCCGCCTTCAGAACGGGGCCACTTGCAATCCCCCACGCTGCGAGCTGCCTACACTGTGAAAAATCAATTGCAAGCTTCACTTTCAAGATGAACAATCACGCCATTGCCGCACCCCACGCAAGCGCTCAAAGAATCGCCCAGCTGGACGGGTTGCGCGGCCTGGCCATACTTCTCGTGCTGCTGTTTCACACGTATTCAAGGTGGCCAGATCATCTTCCATGGGTGACTGTGCACCGGGACTTCCACCTTTTCAAATATGGTTTTTTGGGTGTCGAGCTGTTCTTTTTGATCTCTGGCTATGTCATTTACATGACGCTTGAGAAATGCAGTTCAATGCGTGAATTCATGCTCAGGCGTTGGTTGCGCCTGTTTCCTGCCATGCTGATTGCGAGCATCGCAATTTACGCAACATCTTTTTACTTGACCGAACGCCCCAAAGGGCCTGTCCAATTGGCTGACCTGCTTCCAGGCCTGCTGTTTGTTGAAGAACGCTGGCTCAACAAGATGCACAACTTCTCGGATTTGGACGCCATTGAAGGTGCATTCTGGTCTCTTTTTGTGGAGGTGAAGTTTTATCTTGTTTTTGGCGCATTTTATTTTTTTGACAAACGCACAGCACTGCGCAACCTGATCGCTTTGTTTTTGCTGGCTTTTGTATACGAAACCATGCGCAAGCTGACACCGGCTTACACCGCTGACGTGGTGACCGACGTGTTGTTTGGCCTGCTGTCGTTGAAATATTTTGGCTGGTTTTGCGTGGGCGCGCTCATGTTCAAAGCGCGGCAGTCGGGCAATACAAAACTACTTTGCCTGTCGCTTTTCATGATGGTGCCAACCATTTTAATCATGTATGGCCGAGACCCCACCATTGTCACCGCATGCATGCTGGTGTACGCAGTGTTCTACCTGGCACTGAACAACATCCCCATTGGGCGATTGTTCACATCGCGCATTTTTGTGTTTCTTGGATTTGTAAGCTATCCGCTGTACTTGATCCACGAAAATGCCATGGTCGCCATGACCATCAAAACAAACCAGTTTTTTGCCAACATGCCGCCGTTGCTGACACCGTTGCCGGGCATTTTGCTGATTGTCTTGATTGCGTACGCCATGGCCAAACACCTGGAACCCTGGATGCGGGCCATGCTGCAAAAACATTTGTTTGCGAGGGTGCAGATTCAAGCCAGTTGAATTACTCCCACTCGATGGTCGCGGGTGGTTTACCAGAAACATCATAAACAACTCGGTTGACACCTCGCACCTCGTTGATGATCCGGTTGGACACGCGCCCCAACAAGCTGTATGGCAAATGGGCCCAATGCGCGGTCATGAAGTCTTGAGTTTGAACAGCGCGAATGGCCACCACGTACTCGTAGGTGCGGCCATCGCCCATCACCCCCACCGACTTCACCGGCAAAAACACCGCGAAGGCCTGGCTGGTGAGGTCGTACCAACTCTTGCCAACTTCATCGGCTTTGCAGAGCCCGGCTGCCGCATCTTGCGCGGTGGCGCGTGTGTTGCGCAATTCCTCAATAAACACAGCGTCGGCCAATTGAAGGATTTCTGCATACTCCGCTTTCACTTCACCCAATATGCGAACACCCAAGCCAGGGCCAGGGAACGGGTGGCGGTACACCATCTCGGGGTTCAAGCCCAGTTCAACACCCAGCTTGCGTACTTCGTCTTTGAACAATTCGCGCAAAGGTTCCAAAAGCTTCAGGTTGAGCGTGTCGGGCAAGCCGCCGACATTGTGGTGGCTTTTGATGTTGGTCGCCTTCCCGGTTTTTGCACCAGCAGACTCGATCACATCCGGGTAAATGGTGCCCTGGGCCAGCCATTTGGCGTTCTGGCGCTTGCCGGCCTCGCGCTGGAACACATCCACAAATGCTTTGCCGATGATCTTGCGCTTGGCCTCAGGGTCGGTCACCCCTTTCAGCTGGCCCATAAACTCTTCGGTGGCATTCACATGCACCACCCGCACCCCGAGGTGCTTGGCAAAGGTTTGCATCACCTGCTCGCCTTCTTGATAACGCAGCAGGCCATGGTCCACAAACACACAGGTGAGCTGGTCGCCAATTGCTTTGTGGATCAAAGCGGCGGCAACGGAAGAATCAACCCCCCCCGACAGGCCCAGAATGACTTCGTCTGAGCCAACCTGTGCGCGAATCCTGGCCACGGCCTCATCGACAAACCCTGGCATGGACCAATCGCCTTTGCAGCCACAGATATCGCGTACAAATCGGGTGATGATCTGGCTGCCCTTTGTGGTGTGCGTGACTTCCGGATGAAACTGCACTGCATAAAAACGGCGGCTTTCATCGGCCATGCCTGCAATCGGGCAGGAAGGTGTTGAAGCCATCAGCCGAAAGCCAGGTGGCAACTCGGTGACCTTGTCACCATGGCTCATCCAAACATTGAGCAGCCCGTGGCCCTGTTCGTTTGTTTCGTCCTGAATCCCTTCCAGCAATTCTGTGTGACCATGGGCGCGAACCTGGGCATGACCGAATTCACGAACCTTGCCCGCCTCCACTTTGCCACCCAATTGCTGTGCCATGGTTTGCATGCCATAGCAAATGCCCAACACGGGAACGCCCAGCTCGAACACCAGGGCGGGTGCCTTGTCAGTGCTCTCCTCATAAGCCGATTGGTGACTGCCAGACAAAATGATGCCATTCGCACCGTAGTCACGTATTCTTTGCTCGTTTGCATCGCACGGCAATATCTCGCAGAAAACACCGCTCTCACGCACTCGACGTGCAATCAATTGTGTGACTTGAGATCCAAAATCGAGGACCAGGATTTTTTGATGGTTCATGGCTAAGTTAAAAAATTCGATTGAAACAAGCGCGGCAGAATCAGTTTATTGCCGCCAGCGCAGCTTGGGCGGTTCGGGGCAGATGGTCTTTGTCAAAAGCAACAAAACGCACATCCACATCGACCAAGGCCTTCACGCCATGGGTTTCCAAAACCAGGGTGTCAAAGTTTCTTTTGAGCAGGTCCACCACACCTTCAACCACTGCCTGTTCGGCGTGGGGAATAACCGCGACAAATGCGTCGGGGCCTTGAGAACCCAAACTGGCGAACTCTGGCAAGGTGTCGCGCA
>DASUEC010000044.1:0-3127 GCA_036275255.1 Limnobacter sp.
GTGTGGCCGCCTTTCGCACAGGTCGATCAACTGGCCCAGTGCTTTGATGTGCTCATCCACGTTGCCTGGTTTGCAGGCCAGGGCGTATTCAAGGTGATGAACTTGTTCATCCACGTCGGTGTATAGGGCCTGCAGGGCGTCTTGCATGGCGATTGTGTTTGTGGTGTGGCTCATGGTTCTTCTTGGCACAGCGGCTGTTGTTGGTTGGTTTTGGGCATGCGCAGGGCGTCCAGGTGTGGGGCCAGGCCAGCGGGTGTGTGTGGCAAGTGGTCGGCCAATTCGGTGCGCAGTTTGGGCAAGTTGAAATACGGCACGCTGGGGTGTAGGTGGTGCTCGGTGTGGTAATTCATGTTCCAGTACAAAAATGCGAGTGGCCGCGCAAGCAGCACGCTGCGGGTGTTTTGGCGCAGGTCGCCTTGGTTGCGTGGCAGGCTGGCGTGTTGCAATTTGGCCAGCACGCGGTTGGGCAAGGTGCACACAAAGGCGGCCAGGGTGACCAGGGGCAGCCACATCCACCAGCCCAGCGCCAGCGCCAGGCTGGCCAGGCCAAGGTGCAAGGCCAGGTGCAGGCGTGCGGTGCGCACCAGCTGCTTGCGGGCGTCGCTGCCCGCGGGGAAGTGGCGGGCACCAAACGGCCCTTTGACCACATTGCGTGCATTGTCCCAATGGATGGTGACGGCGCGCACCAGTGCCTCCACATCCACAACCATGTAACGCCACCAACGCTCCAGCAGGGGGTAGGGGTCGGGATTCACTTCAAAGTCCACGCCGTGTTGCAGGGTGTGCTGGTGGTGCACCCGGTGGCTGGCCCGGAAGTACACCGGGTTGTTCCAGGTGAGGAAGGAAACCAACCTGAACAGCAGCGCATTGATGCTGCGGTTGCGAAACACGGTGTGATGGGCCAGTTCGTGGCCCAGCCCGGCGTAGCCCAAAAAGCTGAACACCATGCCATAGGCCAGGTAACACACCATGGCAGGCAGCGCCCGCCATGCCCCGAGGTGTTGAACCGCCCAGGGCGATTGCCACAGGGCCACTGTGGCCCAGGCCAGCACCACCAGCAAACCGGCATGCAGGGCCAGGCGCCAGGCGCTGGGCCAGTTGCGGCGCTCATTGAGCAAAGCCAGGGTGTGGCGGGGCAGCGGGCTGTGTTGCATGATGTTACTCGGCGTGTTTCAACAGGTCCTTGAAGCGGCCGTGCAGTTCAAAGGCAATCATGGTGTTGGCCACGTGGTAAATGGTGCGGCCTTCGACGTGTTCATCCAGAAAAGTGGTCACTTCATCGTGAATGTTGGAGGCGTAATCGTGCCAAACCACCACACCGTCGGGCTTGAGCATGCGGTAAGCGTTTTCGGTGTCGCGCTTCACAATGGGGTAAGCATGCCCGCCGTCAATGAACACAAAGTCGAATTGCCCTTGGTAGCCGCGTGCGCGCACATCCAGGTCCATGCTGTTTTCCAGCACCTGCGTGACTTTGCCTTGCACGCTGGCGTCGGCGCGGTGAATGCAGCGTGCCCCCTGGCTTGCAAAGGTGTGGGTTAAAAAGGCATCGTTCGCATGCCCGTTGCTGAGCACGCCCCCTGCGTTGTAGGTGCCTTGCGCGGCGTCCTCTGGCGGCAGGTCCAGCGTGACCACTTGTGCATCGGGTGGCGTGTTTTCGGCCAGCAGCAAAGTGGTGGCCCCCATGAAGGTGCCAAATTCAAACAGCGCCTTGGCGTCCAGCAGTTTTACCAAGCTGACCAGAATGCTGCTCTCCAGCAGGGTCATGCCGCCAATGTCGGGGCTGGGCACATTCACCTTGAAGCCCACGTTTTGGTGTGGAAACTGCGCCTCAACCTGTTTGAACAGGACTTTGGGTCGAATGGTGCAAAGGGTCTGTTGCTCGATCACGGTGCTCATAAGCGGTTCCAAGGGTGGGTACGTCAACGGTTTGGCCCAGGCGGGCCGATTCTGCAATGGCATGGCACACGGCCAGGCCTTCGGCGGCCACGCCCAGGCCAAGGGTGTGGGCATTCAACTGGCCACTGCGCATGGCCTGCGCAATGTCGGTGTAGTAGTTGGCAAATGCTTCGATGAATCCGGCTGGGTGGCCTGCCTTGAAGCGGTTGTAGCGCGCTTCGGTGGTGACGCTGCTGCTGGTGCTGATGCGGTCATAAATCAGGGTGTTGCCTCGTGCATCGGCGGCGCGCAGTTGCTCGGGCTGCTCCTGCACCCATTCGAGGCTGCCTTGGGTGCCCAGCACGCGCAGGCGCAGGCCGTTGCGCTGGCCCAGCGCCGCCTTGCCATACCAGGCATTCACCCGCAGGTTGTCGCTGTATTCGATCAGCGCATCCACCTCGTCAATGAGCCCCTCGGCCACGCCGCTGATGGCGCGCTGCCAGGCGTGTACGCGCTGGGGTGTTTTGCCGGTCACATAATTCACCAGACTGTGCAAATGCACAAACAGGTCCAGGGACACGCAACTGATGACGCCGTCTTGCAATCGCCAAGGCTGGATGGCTTGTGTTTTGTTGGCATTCTTCAAGCGCATGTAGGAGTCTTGCGGCATTTCAACCATGATCTTGAACACTTGGCCCAACTCGCCATTCTCGATGCGTTGCTTCATTTCGCGCACGGCCGGGTAACCGGTGTAATTGAAGATGCAAAACACATCGGTGGAGTGGGCGGGGGTGCGTTGCAAAATTTGCTGGCATTCGGCCAGCGTGCCCACCAGGGGTTTGTCGGAGATCACACGCAAGCCCTGATCCAGCGCCAGCTGGATGTATTCCGCATGGGAGCTGATGGGGGTGGCAATCACCACCGCGTCCACATCCAGGCCCGGGTCTTGCAGCATGTGTTCTGGGTGCCTGTACACCCGTGTGGAAGGCACGCCATAAGCCTGGCCGCTTTGCTGGTTAAACTCCGGGTCACGGCTGAAACAGCCGGCGGTGAGTGCAAACTCCAGGTCCATGCGCATGGCAATCTCGTGCACGCGACCGACGGCCGAGTTCACGCCGCCGCCAATCATGGCGACGCGAATGGGTTTTCTTGATTTGAGTTGGTTTGAATTGCCCATGCCTTTCCCCCTGCAATGCTCAAAGGGTATTGCATGGCCGCGGGTTTCAATCCCTCTATGAACCCGAGAAAAACA
>DASUEC010000045.1:0-5298 GCA_036275255.1 Limnobacter sp.
GTTCAAGGGTGTCAAAAAGCCGGTGTTCACCACCGACCATGCCCGCAATCACCTCATCACACTGGCGGAAGTGATGGCCATGTATTTGCTGGTGTGGTCGCCTCTGCCCTGGCGACTCACGCAAACCACCCTGCCCCAACACATGCCGCTTGAATTTGAAGAAAAGTATGAGCAACAGCGCATCGCCATTGAACAATTTGTCGATGACCTGGAGCGGGTGCAGCGTCTGATGGCGCATGTGCCAGTGGCCATGATGTTTGATGACCACGACATCACCGATGACTGGAACCTCAGCGCCGAATGGGAAGAAACCGCGTATGGCCATCCGTTTTCCCGCCGCATTGTGGGCAACGCACTGGTGGCCTACCTGGTGTGTCAGGGTTGGGGCAACGCACCAGAAAACTTTCCACCCACATTGCTGGACATGGCCAAGCAGGCCTTTGCCAAACCGGGGGGCGAGGCGCATGACCAACTCATCACAGCGCTGATTGCCTTTCGTGACTGGCACTATGAATGGCCCACCCAACCGCCCCTGATGGTGATTGATACACGCACCAACCGCTGGCGTTCGGAATTTGACCCAGGGCACCCGTCAGGTTTGATGGATTGGGAATCATTGAGTGATCTGCAACACAGACTGATAGGTCAACCGGCGGTCGTGCTGGTTTCGCCTGCACCCATGTTTGGGGTCAAGCTGATTGAGGCCATCCAGAAAATATTCACCTGGCTTGGCAAGCCACTCATGGTGGATGCAGAAAACTGGATGGCCCACCGAGGATCAGCCAACACCCTGCTCAACCTGTTCCGGCATGCCAAAACCCCGCAAAATTTTGTGATTCTGTCTGGCGATGTGCACTACTCGTTTGCTTACGATGTGGAGCTTCGTGGCAAACGCAACAGCCCAAACATCTGGCAAATCACCAGCAGCGGCTTGCGCAATGAGTTTCCCAAGAAGCTGCTGGACACGCTGGACCGCCTGAACCGCTGGCTTTATGCGCCGTGGTCGCCGCTGAACTGGTTTACCAAGCGCAGGCGCATGCGCGTGGTGCCCAGAAAACCCGACCTGGCAAGCCGCGGAGAGCGCCTGGTCAACGGCAGTGGCATCGGGCTGCTTCAACTGGACAAACAAGGCAGACCTGTAAAAATCATGCAATTGCTCACCGATGGCGAGGTGATTCAATTTGAAAAAAGAGTTGAAGACGAAGCCCATTGACCCCCAGCTTGCCTAGCCCTTGGCGGCTTGCTCCACCTCCACCACCTGGCCGGGTTTTAGCAGCGCGTTGGGATTGATCACCACCCGGTCTTCCGTGCCTAAACCCTGCACCACCTCCACCATGGACGCCATGTTTTTCCCCAGGCTCACCTTGCGAAATTGCACGGCATTGTTGCCATCCACCACCACCAGGGTTGCTCCGCCATCCCGGTAGGTGATGGTGTTGGCAGGCACTGTGACGCTGGTGCCCGCGCCCAGCGAAGGCACTTGCAGATTGCCACTGAGGCCCGCCGGCAAGCCCAGCCTGATGTTGTTGAATTCATACTCCAGCCGCACGGTGCCCGAATTGGCATTCAGCTCAGCAGCCGATCGCTTGAATTTGACTTCAACTGGCTGGCCTGGCCGCTCGGCCAGTGTCAAGACGCCTGGCTTGGAAGAATCCACCCGAAAAAGTTGTGGCTGGGGCACATCCACCTGCACACGCATCACATTGCTGTTGATGATGCGAAACAGATGCCGCGTGTCGTTGGGCCCCACTCGGTCGCCACGGTCCACTTGGCGGTCGGTGATCACCCCGTCAAAAGGTGCTTTCACGGTGAGATAGGTCACTTCGGTTTGCAAACGCCGCACCTCGGCCTTGGCTGCATTGAGGTTTGCCTTTGCCACCTCCTCCATGCCCCGAAACTCATCAATTTGCTGGGCTGATACAGCCCCGCCCTCACCCAACGGCTCCACCCGGGCCCGGTTGCGGCTGGCCAGCAACAACTCTGCCTCCCGCTGCGACAAAGCCGCCCGTGCCGAGGCCAAAGAAGCCTCAAGCTCTGGGGCCGTGATGGTGGCCAACACCTGGCCAGCCTTTACCTTGCTGCCAATGTCCACCATTCTGGAGAGCACAAACCCCGCGCTGCGGGCGTACAAACTGGCCTCTTCAACAGGCGCAAGACGTGCAGAAAACTGCAGCGCAGCGCTTGCTTCCATGGGCTTGGGCAACACCACATTCACACGCGCGAGTTGCCCCTGATCCTGGGGGGTCGACCGATTCGCCTGAGCCTGCCCAAATGGCCAATACACGGCGGCCCCCACGCTCAAGCCCACCAGCGCAACCGCGCCTGTCCATGTCAATGTTTTCATGCATCATCCTCCACCAGCGGTTTGCCGGGAACACGGTGCCGCAAGGCAAACGCAAAAACCAAAGGGACCACCAGCAAGGTGGCCACCGAACCTGTTAGCAATCCACCAATCACCGCGCGCGCCAGTGGCGCATTTTGCTCAGCCCCCTGCCCCAGGGCCAGCGCCATGGGCACCAGCCCCACCACCATCGTGAGCGCAGTCATCAAGATGGGCCGTATGCGTTTGCGCACGGTGTCAAGTGCAGCGTCCCACGCCGACGCCCCGGCCAGCCAGGCATCGCGGGCAAAAGACGTGAGCAACACACTGTTGGCGGTGGTGATCCCCATGGTCATGATCAGCCCCATGAGTGCTGGCACGCTGATGGGCGTGCCGGTGACAAACAAAGCAGCCATCGCGCCAGACAAGGCAAGGGGCAAACTGCTCAATGCCACAAAAGGCAACACCCAGGACTGGAAATTGAACACCATGACCAACACAATCAATGCAAGTGCCCCCAGGAGGCCCAGCGAGAGTTCTTTGAATGCATCGGTCATCGCGGTGGCCTGGCCATTGATCTCGATCCGGTTGCCCGGCTTCAAACGGTCTTGCACACTGGCCACTGCCTGGCGTGCCGCCTCGGACAAGCCTTTGAGATCGGCCCCCGGTGCATTGGCAAGAATGCTTTGAACTGGTGCCAAAGTAGACCGTGCAATGGTTGCAGGCACCACCCGCGGCGTGATGTTGGCCACGGCACCGAGCTGAATGGTGCCACCACTGGCCGTGCCCACCGGCAGGCGAAGCAGATCTTCAACAGCACCGATTTTTTGCAAAGGCGCCTGCACCTGCACCACATAAGAAATGCCTGCGCGGGGATCGGACCAATACGACGGTGCCACCGTGCCACCGGTGCCCAGCACACCCAACAGGGTCTGCAAGGCGTCGCTGGCTGTCACACCCATTTGCAGTGCGCGGTCGCGATCAATCGAAATCACGTACTCGGGCAGATTACCCACTTGCCTGCCCATCAGGTCAGCGACAGCTTCATGGCCTTGTAATTTGCCCAGAATGTCTTTTGCAATCGCTGCATTGCCTGCAACATCCCGACCAATCACGCGAATTTCCACGGAGGTGGGTGTGAGCCCGGAAAGGGTTTGGTTGGTGATGTCTGCGGGCAAGAACAGAAATTGAAAATCCGGATGGCGCGCACGCAAGGTGTCCCGCAGGCGGCTCTGAAACTCGAAGGTGCTTGCCGTTTTGGGCGTCAGCTCGATCAACATTTCGCCATCAAACCCGCCCATGTTCACCGTGTCCACCCAGGCCATGTTCACTGGGTCGGGCTGACCGATCAGTTCCACCACCTGCTTCAATTCCTCCTTGGGTATAAGCTCCCGAATGGTTTGCTGAACCTGCGCAAAGCGGTTGGCTGTCTCCTCCACCCGCGTGCCCGCAGGCGTCCTCACGTAAAGCTTCAACAAACCGGCATCGGTGCGCGGGAAAAACTGCTGTTGACTGTTGGCCATCAAGGCCGCCGCACCAGCCAACAGCATCAACACCAGGAGCAACACCAGTGGCCACTTGCGCTGCAAAGCGGGCAAGGTGTTGGCCACGCTGTGGCCAAGTTGGTCAATGCCCGCCTCCAGGCGATTGAATCCCGCGTAATGGCGATCAGCCGCTTTGAGATACAGCGCAGCCAGGGTGGGCACCACCGTGCGCGAGAAAAAATATGAAGCCGCAAGGGCTGCAATCACGGTGATGGCCAGCGGTTCAAACACATAGCCAGCAATGCCCTCGAGTAAAAAGATGGGGGTGAACACAATGCAGGTGGACAGGGTCGACACAAACTCCGGAAAGGCCACTTGCCGTGCACCTGCCAGTGCGGCCTGCGGCGCGCTCAAACCCGAAGCAATGTTGCGGTTGATGTTTTCAATCTCAACCATGGCGTTGTCAACCAAAATACCCACCGCCAGGGCAAGGCCTGCAAGGCTCATGAGGTTAAGGGTGTGGCCAGTCAAGCCAATGGCGACCACCGCAACCAGCAGGGACAGGGGAATGGACACGAGCACAATGAGGCTGGATTTGATCGACCCCAGAAACACAAACACCACCAAGCCCACCAAAGCACCCACGATGAGGATTTCTTTGGCAATCAGATCGACCGCACTTTGTACAAACACGGATTGATCAAATATCGGGGTGACCACGGCGCCTGGCGGCGCAGAGGCTTGAATGTCGGGCAGGCGTTTTTTAACCTCCCGGATAATCTCGGTGGTGGATGCATCACCAATCTTGATCATGCTCACCAACACGGCGCTGCTGCCATCCACGCGGGTGAGGTTGCTTTGCAAAGCACCGCCATCACGCACATCGGCCACATCACGCAGCTTCACCACGCGCCCGTCGCGCGCACTGATCGGCAGGTTCTCAAACACCTCAACACTTTCGGGCGCAGCGTCCACTGTGATTTGCATGTCGCGCTCGCCCTCTCGCAGGCTGCCTGAAGGCAGGGTCTGGTTTTGCTGCTGTACCGCCTGCGCCACATCGGCCGCCGACAATCCAAATGCAGGAAGCGCGTCGGGTTTGAGGTCGATCATGATTTGCCGGGTGGCGCCGCCATAAGGCAACGTAAGCCGCATGCCACCAATGCTCTGGATTTGGCCTCGCAACTGCAGGCGTGCATAGTCGGCCAACTGGCTTTGGCTCAGCGTGTCAGAGGACACCACCATGCTCATGATGGGTCGGCTGGAGAGGTTGTTGCGCACCACGATCGGCGGGCTGGTGCCAGGCGGCATGCGCCTCAAGATGGTTTGCGACACCGCAGCCACTTGCGACAGGGCCACATCAATTTCAACATTGGGCTGAAATTCGATTCGCACCAGGCCCACGCCGTTGGTGGTTTGTGAAGAAACTTCCTTGACGTTGTCAACGTTGTTGAGCAAAGCCAGCTCTGAAAAAGAGGTGATTTTGCTGGCCATCTC
>DASUEC010000046.1:0-11591 GCA_036275255.1 Limnobacter sp.
GCAGCTTCGCCAAGGTTTGCAGGCCCAGGTGGAGGAGCGCACACGAGCCTTGCAGGAGGCCAACGACAGGCTCAAGCTGGGCGAGAGGCGCATGCTCGCCACGCTGGAACTGGCGCAGTTGCCCCCGGAGTCGCCTCAAGATGTGCTCATCAAGGCAGCATTTCGCCACTTGGCGCGGCTTTCTGGTGCGGGGAAATTGTTTTTGATTGAGCTGGACGCCCAGTGGTCTTGGATGCAGCAATGGACCTACAACACCGAAACCTCTCGACTGCAGGGCAAACGCTTTGACGCAGTCGGAACCGAGCTGAACGATGCCTGTTATCGGTTGACGGCTTTGGCGATCAACCGTGAGTCGCTTTGCAAAAACACCGTGCAGACCAATGTGCTGGGGCTTCAGGAGCCGCTGTTTGAGCATTGCCGCAATTTGATGGCCCTGCCCGCAGCCCCACACGGCAAGCACCATTACATCCTGGGTTTGGCCGACAAGTCACCGGTGTTCACTGAGCATGACATGCTGGATGCACGGCTGTTTCTTCAAGACCTGATGCAATTGATGCAGCGCCAGGAAGCTGCTTTTGAATTGACACAGGCCACCGAGCGGGCGATTCGCGCCAGTCAGGCCAAAAGCCTGTTTTTGGCAAACATGAGCCATGAGATCCGCACACCCCTCAATGCCATCATTGGCCTGAACAGTTTGTTGCAGGATGAGCCACTGAACGGGCAGGCCCGTCAGTATGTGACTGAAATCAACCAGGCGTCGGGCCATTTGCTGGCCATGCTCGAGGATATTCTGAGTTTCTCAAGAATCGAGTCTGGTGTTGAGGCTGCAGAGCACATTGAGTTTGACCTGCGTGAAGTGGTCCGCAGCACCCTGGGGCAGTTCGAATTGCGTGCCAGCGCGAAGGGCCTGGCTTTGCGATTGAAGGTGGACAGCATGGTGCCAGAGCGGGTGAAGGGCGACCCCACGCGTTACAAGCAGATCTTGGGCAATCTGTTGAGCAATGCAGTGAAATTCTCCAGCGCAGGTGCCATCGATGTGGCTTTGGACGTGGAGCGTCTGGAGGAGCGGCGTGCCGTGTTGGTCACGCGTGTGAAAGACCAGGGCATCGGCATGGATGTGCGTGAGTTCGACCGCATGACCCAACCCTTTGAACAGGCGGACAACACCACCACACGGCGATTTGGTGGCACCGGGCTGGGGTTGGCAATTTGCAAGCGCTTGACGGCGTTGTTGGGCGGCCAACTTGAGGTGGAGTCTGAGCAAGGTGTGGGCAGTGAGTTCCGTTTCACGGTGGTTTTTGAACCCCTGTTTGCCAAGGCGGGGGCAGGCTCTGTTGCAACGGCGTCAATCCCGCCGGGCATGGCTGGTTTTCATGTGCTGGTTGTGGAAGACAATCGCCTGAACCAGCAAGTGATCCAAGCCCTTTTAACCCGGCTGTCACTGCGTGTCACCTTGGCAGAAAATGGCCAACAGGCCGTGGAACAAGTGAGAAGCGACGACAGCATTGACCTCGTTTTGATGGATGTGCACATGCCGGTGATGAACGGCCTGGACGCCACTCGGGCCATTCGCCATCTGCCTGGTCGCGCCGGGGCTTTGCCAATAGTGGCGCTCACAGCATGCGCACTGCAGGAGGATGAAGACGCTTGCAGGGCGGCAGGCATGAATGATTTTTTGACCAAACCGGTGAATGTGCCGCTGCTGGGCACCACCTTGGCGAGATTTTTAGTGCCGTCGCATTGAAAACATCCACATGCCCGCCAGCATGGCGGCGGTGAAAATGAGCGCGTCGGTCAGCAGGGCGGCACTGGCCACCAGGGCTGGCCCAGGGCAAAAGCCACCCAATCCCCAACCGGCACCAAACAACACAGCACCCAGCACCAGTGGCCGGTCGATCACCGTGGTGGTGGGCAACTGCATTGGCAAGCCCAAGGCAGTGTGTTGACGTTGCCGCGCCAGCCAAAACCCGGGCAGACCGACTGCAATGGCCCCACCCATCACCAGCATCAGTGAAGGGTCCCAGGGTTTGGTCAAATCCAGAAAGCCGATCACCTTGATCGGGTTGCTCATGCCTGAAATCACCAGGCCGAGGCCAAAAACAAGCCCCGCCAGGCCACTGGCCAGCGCAAAAATCCAGGGGCTTGTTGCAGAAGAAGTGCGCATGTGCAAAGCCCTCAAAGCCAGTTGGCGAGCAGGGAGGCCGCTGCAAAACCTGCCGCCATGAATACAAGCACCGCCACCAGAGAGCGCGGTGACAGGCGAGACAGGCCACATACCCCGTGGCCGCTGGTGCAACCGGACCCAAGACGTGTGCCGTAGCCAACCAACAGTCCCGCAACAATCAGAAGCCATGGCTCGCGCGGGTTTTCAATTTGTAACGGGCCAAACCATGCCATGTACAGCCACGGTGCAAGCAACAAGCCGATCACAAAAGCTGCCCGCCACAGCACCTCGCCAGCTTGCGGCTTGATCAAACCGCCCACAATGCCGCTGATGCCAGCCACCCGCCCTGTGAGCAGCGCCAGCATGACGGCAGACAAACCGATCAAAGCCCCGCCAGCCAACGCGCTCAACGGTGTAAAGGCGTTCCAGTCGATTGCAATCAAGTGACTCTCCAAATATGATTAAGCGCTCATATATTATCAGGATCTGCGCCGCATTGTCTGGTTTTGCACTGCTGTAGAATGGCCGGTGTTGTAGCCACACAGCGATGCTTCATGCCACCCTCACCCAGCGATCTGCAGGCGCTTGCAACCATGTTGCAGGCCCGCAAAGCCCAACGCACCGGCGGCGAGGTATTCAAGGCGGTTGTGCAGTGGCCCGCCGGCACAAGCCCTTTGGATGGGGTGCCGGGCATCGCCCTCCCCCACACCAGCCCTGGCTGGCACTTTATTGCCCTGCCCGAAAGCCATGCAGAACTGCATGTGCATGTGGGTGCGATGGGGCGTTCCCAACGCGAGGTGCATGGCGCGGTGGATTGGTGTTGGCCCAACGGTGCCTTTGTGAAGCGCAGTGCACAAATCGCATTGCGGGTCAACCGTGTGGCGGTGGTGGGGGCTGGCCTGGCTGGCAGCGCTGTGGCCCGCGCCTTGTGCAGCCGTGGCACGGAGGTGCATCTGTATGACGCGGCCAGCGGACCTGCCCAGGGGGCATCCGGCAACTGGGCTGGTGCATTTCACCCCCACATCACGCGGGGGGATTCGCCCCTGTCCCAACTCACCCGCCTGGGCTTTGAGCACACCCAGCATGCTTTGCAGACGCTAACGGCGCAGGGTTTGCTCAAGCAAGGCGAGGATTGGGGCATGCCGGGGCACTTTCAATGCCTGCCTCACGACGAGGCTGCCCGCATGCAGGAAACACTGGCCCTTTTAAACTTTCCGACCACCCTGGTGCAGTGGGTGGCGCCTGGCCAATGGCCAGGAACGCCCTTGGGAGGCTTGTACTTTCCACAGGGGGGATGGGTGCGGCCCGCGCGCTGGGTGCAGGCCAATTTGCAAGTCTGTGGTGACTTGCTGCACACCCATTTCAATGCGCGTTTGGATCACCTGCATGCGCTGGCCGATGGGTTTGATGCGGTGGTGGTGGCGGCTGCCGAGCAGACGCTGACCCTGGCACCCATGGCCGGCGCGCAGCTTGGCATGGTGAAGGGGCAAATCAGCTTGCACCGGGTGGCAGAGCCATTGCCGGCTGTGCTGTCTGGTGAAACCTATGCCATTGGCCCGGCGGGCGCAGACTGGATGGTGCTGGGTGCCACCTACGAGCGGCCCGTGGGCAGTTTGGTGCCCACGGCTCAGGCCGATGCGCACAACCTCCATCGCTTTAAAACCGCATTCCCGAACGTGACTCCTGGACCTTTGCAAGACCACCGCTGTGCCGTGCGCGCCGTGTGGCACGATCGCCTGCCCGCCATTGGCCCCTTGCCTGCCACAGATCAAACCCTCGGGTGCCCTGTCTATCTGTGCACGGGGTTTGCTTCGCGAGGCCTGTTGTGGGCGGCCATGGCAGGCCATGTGCTGGCCGGCTATTGCACTGGCCAGCCCTTGCTGCACGGCTTGTTGCAGCGGGTGCTGCCCCGCCCCGCCAAGGGGAGCAGCGAGGCGGCGGGTGTTTTGCGCGACTAGGTGCGCTGGGTTTTCAACCCGGGCGCGTTGAGGCTACTCAGCCTGGCTGGCTTTGGATTTGGTGGTTTTTGCTTTGCCCCCCGCCGGTTTTTTTTCAGCCTTGGCTTCAAATTCAAAGCCAATTGCACCGTCTGGTTTTTTCACCAAAAAGGCCTTGAAAGCACGCCGGGTTTTGGATGAAACAAACCTGGTCAGCAGGTCGGTCTTGCCTTCCAGCAAAAGTTTTTCCATCTGCTCGCGTTCAATGGGCTGTTGCAGAATCACTTTGCCCGAGCGGAAATCACAGCTCTTGTTGGGCCCCACTGATTTCTCGCACACATAGCTGGTGGCTTGCTCATACACATTGGAGGCGCATTTCGGGCAGGGGCCAAGCCGCGTTTCACCCGAAAAATCGACCTCTTCGGCCGATTCGTCGTCCTTGGCCTGACCAAAGTCAAACTCCAGCTTGTGCTCATTGGACAAGCGCAACACCGCGGCAAAAGGGCGCCCCATCTTGCTGCGGAAGCCATCGAGCATGGGCAACTCGCGTTCGCGCAGCAGGGTTTCCACCTCGTGCACTTCAAATTGCCGGCCACCAGGCACCTTGGAAATTGAAAATTCACAGCTGGTGCAGGCAAAGCGTCGGTAGTTTTCTTTGACCACGGCCCCGCAGTTGGGGCACGGTGTGGTGAGGGTGGCGTAATCACCAGGGATGGTGTCCTCGGTGTAATTTTTGGCCCGGTCCACGATGGTTTCGGTGATCTTTTTGATCTCGTGCATGAATTCTTCACGAGACAGCTCACCCTTTTCCATGCGTGAGAGTTTGTATTCCCACTCGCCCGTCAGCTCTGGCATGGTGAGTTCTTCCACGTCCAGGCCACGCAAGAGGGTCAGCAACTGAAACGCCTTGGCGGTGGGCACCAGGGCACGTTCTTCGCGCACCAAATACTTTTCGTTGAGCAGCCCCTCAATGATGGCCGCGCGGGTGGCTGGCGTGCCCAGGCCCTTGGTGCCCATGGCATCGCGCAACTCGTCGTCATCCAACAGTTTGCCAGCCCCTTCCATGGCAGAGAGCAGCGTGGCTTCCGAGTACCGTGCAGGCGGCTTGGTTTGCAGGGTTTGAAGTTCAATTTCGTCGGTGCTGACGCGCTCGCCAGCATCCACAGCCACCAGGCTGTCGTCCCCGGCTGCTGCAGCCTGTCGGCCATAAATGGCCAACCAGCCCGGCTTCACCAGCACCTTGCCCTCGGTTTTGAAGCGGTGTTTTTCAACCGTGGTGATGCGGGTGGTCACGTTGTACTCAGCGGCCGGGAAAAACACGGCCAGAAAGCGTTTCACCACCAAATCGTATAGCTTGGCCTCGGGTTCGCTGAGGCTTTTTGGAACCTGCAAAGTGGGGATGATCGCAAAGTGGTCTGAAATCTTGCTGTTGTCAAACACCCGTTTGTTGGGCTTGACCCAGTTGTTCTTGAGGATTTGTTCACAAAACTGACCATAAGCGCCGGCAATGTGACCGCGGTCCAGCCCAACGAATGCCTTCAAGGTCTGGTTCACGGTGCCCATGTAATCTTCGGGCAGGGCCTTGGAGTCGGTACGTGGGTAGGTGAGTACCTTGTGCTTTTCGTACAGGGCCTGCGCCAGGCCCAAGGTGTTTTTGGCTGAAAATCCAAACCGGCTGTTGGCCTCTCGCTGCAGGCTGGTCAGGTCAAAAAGCTGTGGTGCAATCTGGGTGGTGGGCTTGCTTTCTTCTTCCACCGTGCCGGGTTTGCCATCGCAGGCGGCCACAATGGCGCGGGCCTTGGCCTCATCCCACAGGCGGTCTGCACGTTGCTCGGGGTCGTCGGCCTTTTTAAAGTCCGGGTCAAACCACTTGCCTTCGTAGGCTCCGGCTTTGGCACCAAAGCTGGCTTTCACTTCAAAGTATGTTCGAGCCACAAATTTGCGGATTTTTTCTTCGCGTTCCACCACGATGGCCAGCGTGGGTGTTTGTACCCGGCCCACCGTGGTCAGGTAAAAACCGCCCTCTTTGCTGTTGAAGGCGGTCATGGCGCGCGTTCCGTTGATGCCCACGAGCCAGTCGGCCTCGGAACGGCAACGGGCCGCATCGGCCAAGGGCAGCATTTCTGCATCGCTGCGCAGCGCCTCAAAGGCCTGGCGAATGGCCGCTGGCGTCATCGATTGCAGCCACAGCCGCTCCACGGGTTTGTTGCTTTTGGCGTACTGCACAATCAGGCGGAAAATCAGCTCACCCTCGCGCCCGGCGTCACAGGCGTTGATCAGGCCCACCACGTCTTTGCGCTTGATGAGTTTGTTGAGCACCTTCAGGCGGGATTCGGTTTTGGCGATGGGCGCCAAATCGAAATGGGGTGGCAGCACCGGCAGGTTGGCAAAACTCCATTTGCCCCTCTTTACTTCGAAGTCGTCGGGGGCCTTGATTTCGACGAGGTGACCCACCGCGGACGACAGCACGTATTCATCGCTTTCGAAGTAGTCGTCTTTCTTGGTGAAACCCCCCAACGAGCGGGCAATGTCGGCCGCCACGGAAGGTTTTTCGGCGATGATCAGTTTTTTTGGGGTGTCGCTGCTCAATTGGTCCAACGTGTGTGAGTGTTTTCAGTGCCTTGTGCGCCGAAGTGTAAGTGCCATGCCTTGAAATAATCAAGGCTTTCTCAAGAATCTTGCTTCAGTTGGATTGGCCAGCCCGCACCCAGCGGTTGCCAGGCTCCGCCAGCAGCAGGCCCATCAACTCCAGTTCAGTGAGCGCGCTCAGGACGTCATCGGCCGCCATGCCGGCCATTTGGGCCACTTGGTCGGCGTGCAGGGGCTCGTACCCAACCTGGGCCAGCACTTGGGCCAGCCCGCTTTCAAGATTGTTCAAATCTTCGTCTGCGAACATCGCCGTGCCGGGGTTTGCAGTGTCATCTTCTTGCAACACCGTGGCGGCGGCGCGCCGGTGGGTGGCCAGGCTGGCCTGCACCTCATCCAGCAGGTCCCGGGCTGTTTCTATTAATAGTGCGCCCTGTTTGATCATGGCGTGGCAGCCTTTGCTGTGGGTGTTGTGAATGGAGCCGGGCAAAGCCCCCACCGTGCGACCCAATTCGCTGGCGTAGCGGGCCGTGATCAGTGAGCCAGACTTCAGCGCGGCCTCCACCACCAGCAATCCATCCGACAAGGCTGCAATGATGCGGTTGCGCCTTGGGAAAAATGCCTTTTGGGGCTGGGTGCCTGGCGGGTACTCTGAGACAATCAAGCCCCCATGGGTCACGATGCGCCGGGCAAGCGCCGTGTGGTGGGTGGGGAAAACCACATCCGGACCGCACCCCAGCACAGCCACGGTGGCACCTTGGGCGTCGAGTGCGCCGTGGTGGGCTGCACCATCGATGCCTTCGGCCAAACCGCTGACAATGGCCCAGCCTTGTTCAGCCATGGCACGGGCAAAGGCCTGGGCGTTGCCCAAACCCAGACGCGTGGCGCTGCGACTGCCCACCATGCCGATGCTCCGGGTGTTCAACAAGGCTCGGGAGCCTTCACAAAACAGGATGAGGGGCGGGTTTTTGAGTTGCAGCAGGCCCGGTGGGTAATCGGTGCTGTGCACGGTCACCCAGAAGCGGTTTTGGGCCTGACCAAGCCAGTCTTGCGCCAGTTCATGCCACAAACGCACCGCATTGCAGGGGGGTGGAAGTTCAGCCTGCGGTCCTTTGGCCGCCAGGTTTTGGCGCTGTGCAGCTTGCAGATCGGTGTTGTAGGCCAGGTTCATGGCGTGCAGCAATGTGTACATGGTGCGTCGCCCTCTTTGGGCGAACTATTTTGCCCCCAGAAGGTATATCCTTTGAATGTGTAGAGAACAACGGTTTTAAAAGCATGGCATTGCTCCCGATTTTGCGTTATCCGGATCCGCGATTAAAAACGGTTGCCACCCCGGTCACCCGGTTTGATGATGCGCTTGTCAAGCTGACCCAAGACATGGCTGAAACCATGTACGACGCTCCTGGTGTGGGATTGGCGGCTACCCAGGTGAATGTGCACAAGCGAGTCATCGTGATTGACGTGACCGAGGACCGCAGTGGCCTCACCGTGTTCATCAACCCGGAGATTGTTGGCAAAAGCCAGGCCTGCAAGGTGTATGAAGAGGGTTGTCTTTCCGTGCCCGGCATTTATGAAAAAGTCGAGCGCCCCGACACCGTGCGCGTCAAAGCCCAGAATGTGAAGGGCGAGTGGTTTGAAATCGACTGTGACGAGTTGCTCGCCGTGTGCATTCAGCATGAAATCGATCATCTCAACGGCAAGGTGTTTGTCGAGTACCTCTCCCAGCTCAAGCAAACCCGCATCAAGACCAAACTCAAAAAGCAGGAGAAGCAGACTGCCTGAGGCTGCTGCCCCGGCTCTGTCACCCTGACCTGCCCATGACACACACACTTCAAGTGGGATTTGCCGGCACGCCCGAGTTTGCCCGGGTGGCCTTGCAAGCCTTGTTGGACGCCAATTACACCGTTCCTTTGGTGCTCACCCAGCCCGATCGCCCCGCTGGCCGTGGCATGAAGCTCACTGCCTCGCCAGTCAAGCAGCTCGCTGTGGCACGCAACATCCCAGTGTTGCAGCCGGTCAGCCTGCGACAAGGCGAAGAAGCGGCGCATGCATTGCATCTACTGCGCACGGCGGCCAGTGGTCAGCCATTGGATGTGCTGGTGGTGGCGGCTTACGGTCTGATTTTGCCTCAGGCTGTGCTGGATGCGCCCCGCCTGGGCTGCCTGAACATCCATGGCAGCCTGTTGCCGAGGTGGCGCGGTGCCGCTCCCATTCAGCGCGCCATTGAAGCTGGGGACAGCCAGACTGGCGTGTGCATCATGCAAATGGATGCCGGGCTGGACACTGGCCCCGTGCGCCTGGAACGTGCTTTGCCGATTGATGACCGCGACACGGCCAGCAGCCTTCACGACAAGCTGGCCACGCTGGGTGCGCAGGCCTTGCTGGATGCTTTGGCTGGCCTGGCTGCGGGTGAGTTGCCCCTGCGGGCCCAAGCTTCCGATGGCGTCACCTACGCCGATAAAATAAGCAAGGCGGAAGGCCACATCGACTGGCATGCCAGCGCGCAGGTGTTGCAACGCAGGCTGCGGGCTTTTGACCCATTCCCCGGTGCCAGCACGGCATGGGAAGGTCAGGCACTGAAATGTTTTGACCCCATGGTGGTGAATGCGCATGCGCAAATGGGTGCACCCGGCGAGGTGCTCGCCGTGGGGCCTGCAGGTCTTGAAGTGCAATGTGGCCAAGGGGTGTTGCAAGTGCAAACCTTGCAGCGTGCAGGGGCCAAGCGGATGCCCGCGGCCCTGGTGGCCAGCGCCTTGGGCATTCAGGCGGGGGCCCGTTTTGGTGCGTGATGAATCCGGGCTTTTGGCCCATCAGGGGGAATGACCATGTTCAACTGGATGAAAACTTTCATGCTGATGGCCGCCATCACCGCCTTGTTTGTGGTGCTGGGTGGCATGATGGGTGGGCGCAGCGGCATGCTTCTGGCGCTTGGTTTTGCGTTGCTGATGAACTTTGGTGCCTACTGGTTTTCCGACAAAATGGTGCTGCGGATGTACAACGCCAAAGCCGTGGATTCCAGCAACGCGCCCGAGTTTTACAACATGGTGGCCGAACTGGCACAGCGCGCCCAATTGCCCATGCCCCGCGTGTACCTCATCAACGACCCCGCTCCAAACGCTTTTGCCACAGGCCGCGACCCACAACATGCCGCCGTGGCCGCCACCACAGGCATTCTCAAGGTGCTGTCTGCCCGCGAGTTGAGGGGCGTGATGGCGCATGAGCTGGCCCATGTCAAGCACCGCGACATTCTGATCTCCACCGTGTCGGCGACCATGGCGGGAGCCATTTCCGCTTTGGCCAACTTCGCGCTGTTTTTTGGTGGGCGCGACGAGAATGGCCAGCCCGTCAATCCGATTGCCAGCATTGCGCTGGCCATATTGGCACCGCTGGCGGCCTCGCTCATTCAAATGGCCATTTCACGCGCGCGCGAGTTTGAGGCCGATCGCGGCGGTGCCGAAATTTGCGGCGACCCTGCCGCTTTGGCCAGCGCCTTGGACAAAATCCAGCGCTATGCCAAAGGCGTGCCTTTCCGCACCACCGAGGCACATCCAGAGACTGCCCAAATGATGATCATGAACCCCCTTTCTGGCCAAGGCATGGCCAGCCTCTTTTCCACCCATCCGCCCACGGAAGAGCGCATCGCCCGCTTGATGGACATGGCGCAATCTTCTGGCGGGGAGCGGTGAGCGGCGCCCGTCTGGTCGAGACCGACCTTTCATTGGCCTTGCTGAAGGCGGCCAGCACCATGCTTCGGGTGCTGGAGGATGGCCGTTCTCTTGACCGTGCCCTGGCGATGGAACTGGAAGGGGTGCGCTCGGCGCAAGCCAAGGGCGCCATTCAAGACCTGGCTTATTGGGGCATGCGCCATGTTGGCCAGGGGATTGTGCTCACCCGCTTGCTCACCGGCAAAAACCGGCTGGAACCCGCCCTGCTCAATCCGCTGATGGCATTGGGATTGGCCTTGCTCTGGCCAAGCGACCAAGCCAAGTACCCTGCCCACACAGTGGTGGATCAACTGGTGAATGCCTGCGCCGCACATCCGCAGTTGATGCGGGCCAAGGGCCTGGCCAATGCCTGTTTGCGCAATTTTTTGCGCAACATCCCCGAGTTTGTCCAGCGCGCCAGCGAAGACCCGTTGGCAAGGCACCATGTGCCAGCCTGGTGGCAGGCTGCCCTTCAAAAGGCCCATCCAGAGCATTGGGAGGGGCTGCTGGCGCTGGCCCAAACTCACCCACCCATGGTGTTGCGGGTCAATTCCCATTGGGGCACCCCTGCACAGTATGTGGCTCGCCTTCAGGAGCATGGTCAAACCTCGGCGGTGGTGGGGCAACAGGCGGTGCGCCTGGAAAAACCGGTGCCTGTGGGGTTTTTGCCGGGTTTTGATGAGGGCCATGTGTCGGTGCAAGACAGTGCCGCCCAAATGGCAGCCCCCCTGCTGGCACCTGCGCCGGGCATGCGGGTTCTGGATGCCTGCGCCGCACCCGGTGGCAAAACAGGCCATGTGCTTGAACTGGCGGATGTGGACTTGTTGGCCTTGGACGCCAGCGAGCCCCGTTTGCAGCGTGTGCAGGCCAACGTCAAGCGCCTGGCCCGAAGCCTCAAGCACGTGCCTCGAGTGCGTTACAAAGCGGCTCTCGCTGAGCGCCCGGAGCAGTGGTGGGATGGTGTGCCCTTCGACGCTATTTTGGCCGACGTGCCCTGCACGGGCTCAGGCGTGGTGCGCCGGCACCCCGACATTCCCTGGCTGCGCAGGCCCGGCGATTCTGCCCAGTTGTCGCGCTTACAACACAAAATACTCGACGCGTTGTGGTCTACCCTCAAGCCCGGCGGTACACTTTTGCTCGTGACTTGCTCCATTTTCCCCGACGAGGGCCCCTTGCTGGCCAAGGCTTTTGAAGACAACC
>DASUEC010000047.1:0-2651 GCA_036275255.1 Limnobacter sp.
CTTGCTGACATTCTCAGCATTGAACACATAGGGTTTGTGGCTAAAAGTGCCTGCAACCCATTGCCAGCTCAAGTGGTTTGAAGCCAGATCCCCATCCAGCAGGTGCGAATACATCCAGTCTGCCCCGGCACGCCAGTGCACTTTTCTCAGGTGTGTGGTGTAGGAGGCGATCCACATGCGCGCATGGTTGTGCAGGTACCCGGTCTCATAAAGTTCTCGCACCGCTTCATCGATGGCCATCACACCAGTGCGACCCTCCAGAATATCGCCAGGCATCTGAGCCTGGTAGCGCCCTGGCCAAACGGGTCTGCGAATATCCTCCAGGATGCTGCTTCCCAACTCCCCGTGAACATGCTTGAAAAACTCTCGCCAAGCCAGTTCAAACACAATCTTGTCATCAAACCCAAGCGGTGTCTTGGCATGCAGCATGGCGCACACTTCCCGCGTGTTGGTGTAGCCGTGTGTAATCCATGGTGATAGACCCGTCACAGCACCGTCCAGATAATTGCGCGTGCGTGAATACAGATCGGGATTCACTTGATCGATAGCCTGCAAGGCGGCAACCCGTGTGGATTCAAAACTACGCCATGTCGAAGGGTATTCAACCCGTGCTTTTTTGAGCATTTATTTCACCAATGGTCGAATGTTTCTAAAACCGCCATCCACGTTAAGCACCGTGCCTGTTACCCGGGCGGAATGGTCCGAAAGCAACCATTGAAGGGTTGCGGCCACATCTTCGGCTTGATTGATTCCCACCAGGGGATATTGCCTTTCGCTTGCCGATCGCATCACATCGCTTTTCAAAAAACCAGCAGCCATCGGGCTGTCTGTCAGCCCGGGTGCCACCACGTTTACCCGGATGCCATCCGGCGCATGTGTGGCCGCTGCGGCCCTCGCCAAGCCTTCCAGCCCACCCTTTGCAGCGGCAATTGCTTCATGGTTTGGAACCCCGATGCCCGTTGCACACGTGGACACCAGAACAGCGCTGCCTCCCCGTCCGTGCTGTTTGGCATGTTTGAGCCAGGCGCGAAGACCGTACATGGCCGAAACCAGGTTGACCTCAATGACTTGATCGATTTGCTGGTCTGTTGTGCGCGTCAGCGGCGCCACAAGAATTGAGCCAACACAGTGGGCGTAGCCATGCACTCGCAAGCCTTGTTGGGCCAGGCCTTCAAATGCAGCGTCCACGTCTGCACTGTTGCAAGGGTCTACCACGCAAATCTGAACATGCCTTGCATGTTCGTACAATTTGTTCAGGGCATCTTCGTTGCGGCCCATGGCCACAACTTCCCATCCTTCCTGCCCGGCCTTTTGGATCAATGCGCATGCTATTGCGCTGTTTGCGCCCATCACGGCGATGTGTTTTGGCATGGATACGACTCTTCTTTAAACTGCAAGATCATATTTTGTCCTAGACAGAAAATAAAGTCACGCGCTCATTTGCAAACAGCTGAATCCTTGCATGTAGTGGGGGTAGACTTTGCTCACTATATATTTAGGGAGACAGCCCATGAGCTATGAAACCATTCTTGTTGAAACCATCGGCAAAGTCGGTTTGGTGAAGCTGAACCGTCCGCAGGTCTTGAACGCACTGAATGATCAACTCATGACCGAGCTCGGTCATGCACTTACCGCCTTCGACGCTGATGAAAACATCGGTGCCATGGTGATTACGGGCAGCGACAAAGCGTTTGCCGCCGGCGCGGACATTGCCGCGATGGCCTCGTTCACTTACATGGATGTGTACAAAGGCGAATACATCACCCGCAACTGGGAAACCATCCGTCAGGTCCGCAAGCCGGTCATTGCTGCTGTGCGTGGATTTGCCCTGGGTGGTGGATGCGAACTCGCCATGATGACCGACTTCATCATTTGTGCAGACACCGCAAAGTTCGGCCAACCCGAGATCAAGTTGGGGATTATCCCGGGGGCTGGTGGTACACAGCGCTTGCCGAGGGCCATTAGCAAGGCCAAGGCAATGGATTTGTGCCTCACGGGGCGCATGATGGATGCCGCCGAGGCTGAACGTGCCGGTTTGGTCTCCCGCGTGGTTCCGGCGGAGCGTTGCCTGGATGAGGCGCTGGAGGCAGCGGCCGTCATCGCAGCGTACTCGCAGCCATCCGTCATGATGGCCAAGGAGAGCATCAACCGCGCCTTTGAAGGGCCATTGTCAGAGGGAATGCTTTTTGAGCGCCGCATGTTCCACAGCTTGTTTGCCACGGAAGACCAGAAAGAAGGCATGGCAGCCTTTGTTGAAAAGAGAAAGCCAAACTTCGGCAACAAGTAAGCCTGAAGGCGTGCCGAACAATCCAATGCACGGGCCAAAGCTCGAAAAGGCACCCAAACCCTCGCAATTGATCAAAATAAATCGCCTCTCGCAAAAAATTTTTAGGCCCCGGAAACAGGGCCTTTTTTCTTTGCGGTTCTAAAAAATTCCTTGCGCGTCAAAGGCTTGTTTTTGATGCTTGTGTCGGCTGAAGGGGACAGTTTTTCTGGCGATGTAAAAAAATAGAAATTTTCCGCCAAAAGTGTTTGACAGGTTAGGAATAGGTGTGCATAATCTCGTTTCTCTGCTGCACGAGACGCAGCGCAGAACGAAGCCTGAAGCGGTTTTGCAAGAGATTCGGTGAATAAGAGCCGGATTGTACAGC
>DASUEC010000048.1:0-17723 GCA_036275255.1 Limnobacter sp.
CATGCACACCTTCAATGCCAGCACGCTGCCACCCACCATGACCGTGGTCACTTTCTTGTATGAGGTGGCCCTGGGTGGATTCATGGGCATGGTTTCCTGCCTGCCTTATTATGTTTTTCGAGGGTTTGGCGCCTTGATTGACGTATACCGTGGTGCGACTTTTTCAGCGCAAGTGAGTGGCAATGACTCAGGGGAAGAGCTTCCCCTCGAAACACTTTTTGGTTATCTGTTTGCAGCGCTCATTTTGGCAGGGCCAGGCCTGCACGCAATCAGTCATCACTTGCTCAGCAGCTTCGTGCTAATGCCCCCAGGTTACATAGAGCCTGGTGCATTGAACAACTGGCTGTCCAACATCATCGAGCTGATCAGCAACAGCGTTCGACTGTCGGTGCTTCTTTCCATGCCTGTTTTGATCGCAGTGCTTGTTGTTGAAATGGCGGTGCAAATCATCTCGGCCTTTGCGCAACAGATTCAGGTTTACAGCATTGAATACGGCCTAAAAAGTTTGTTTGGCATTCTTGCCACCCTGGTTCTGTTGAATTTTGCAGAAGTAGAAATTCTGGATATTTTCTCTGAGTACAACGAAACACTGAACACCTTGATATTCGGGCACTGAGCATGAGCGGCGAAAAGAATTTACCGGCCAGTCAGAAAAAGATTGATGACGCAAGAAAAAAAGGGCAAGTGGCGGTCAGCAAAGATGTACGAATTGTATTCAACCTCGCCGCCGGCTATGCAATTTTTTTCATGCTTGTGCCAGGCTACCTGGAGCATTTCAACCATTTGCTCAGCAGCATCATCGGCAAAGGGTTCTCGCACACCCAAGCCACCGAGAGCGCCATTCTGGACGAAGCGCTGGATCTGTTCATCTGGGTCACTGCCCCTGTGGTGCTGGCCTGCGCAGTCAGCGGTTTGATCATGACATGGGCACAAATCGGCTTCTTGTTTTCACCGGAAGCGGCAATGCCTTCATTCAAAAAACTCAATGCAGTTGATAACTTCAAAAACCTTTTTTCCAAGAAGAATTTCTTGCAGCTCCTGCTGTCCATCCTCAAGATTTCCATCGTGGCCTACGTGGTTTATCACGTCTTCAAAGGCGAAATCAGTGACATGTTGCTGAGCTATAGGCTAGACATAATCAATGCCCTTGAGTTGCTGGCCCACGCTGTCAAACGCATCATCTTCATCACCCTGGCTTGCTTCTTGGTGATCGCCGTGGTCGACTGGTTTCTTGAACACAAACACCTCATGAAAAATCTTCGCATGAGCACCAGCGACATGAAAGATGAACACAAGGAAATGTACGGCAATCCAGAAATTTTGCAAAAACGGAAATCGATGCACCGCAGCTTGATTAACAGCACACTGGCCGAACGTGTCAAAAAGGCGCGTGCCGTGGTGGCCAACCCAACACACATCTCAGTAGCGCTTAGTTATGAGCCTGGTGTGCATGATCTGCCTTACATTCAAACCATCACCACCGATCAAGAGGCGTTGCGCGTTCGTGAAATTGCTGCACAACACAAGATCCCTGTGATTGTGAATGTGAAGCTTGCACGTATGATTTATGCCGACTGCGAAGAAGAAGAGTACATTCAGCAACAACATCTTGCTTTGGCTGCTGAAGTGTTTAAAAGCGTTCTGGAACTTGAGCAGATGATGAAGACCAATGAATCCAACAATTCGACAACAACACCCGAGGCTTAATTACAGTGGTGCCGATCTGATCTGACAGTCTCCGTTTTTCCGAAGGCGCGGCTGTCAGGTTAGTTCAAGGATTTCACTTTCCGTAGTAAGCCCCTTTTGCATCCCTCACAGTTTATATCGGTCTTCGACCGAAACAGGCCTTCTTTGCGCAGTTCGGTAGATACCCGCGTGGGGGGCCAAAACAGCTTGTTCCATCGCTGTTTTGTAAGCCGAGTGTCTTCGAGGTATTAAAAAAAAATGGCATTGTTGATCAAACAATGCCATTTGGTGTAGCAAACCCAACAACGCCCAGCAACCTCAGCGCCGCGGTATGTCCCCCACGAGTCCGCCCACATTGTCTCGACCAGTTCTGGGAATGGCACCGCGTTTTGCGGGATCTCCAATGGTGGTGGTTCCAGGCAACATGGCATCAGGCCGCAAATAAAGTTGACCAGGTTTAACCACAGCCCTCGTCGTTGTCCCGGTGGCCGGGTCAAACACATCTGCATACTCTGGCGGCGTGTAATAAAAAATCGGGTATGTGTGGGTCAACAAATGCAAGGCCTTTCGCCGTTCGTCGGGGCTCATGTCGGCAAATTTTTCCCCAAACAGCCGTTCGCAAACTTCATTCAGTTTCTGCTCTGTGTCTGGGGTTGCCAAAAAGGCCTGTGGATCATAAACAATGTCCACCGTAAAATTGGGATCATTGTAATAAATCTTCACTTGATCCAAAGACGTACCATACCAATTGGCAGCATTGGCCTCAAGCCAGCCCTTGATGTTTTGCGGTGTGAAGGTTCTGCGGTCAAAATCACTGGCACGCGAGTCTTCACCAAACGAAGACACTTCATACTGCATGCTGTAGGGGGAGCTTGCAATGGTTTGAGCCGCACGGATCAGCGCCTCTCGTTGGTCTTTGTTCAAGTGACCTAAACCACACTTCGCCCACACCTCACTATCCCAGCTGGTTTCGTAGGCGAGCAGCTCAATGCCCATGCCACCAAAACGACTGTTGTCCTTCACTGCGCCTTTACTATCTTTATGCCACTCCACATAGTCGGCATAAATAATGCCCCCACCTTCGTAGAACAACTTCCACGCGTCCCAAACCGCTTTGGTGCCGTTGGGCACTGCCGGTGGCACACCGCCTGGTGGCGGTGCATCCGCTGCGATCTTGCTGCGCATGTACGTTGCACCGTTCACTGTGATCACCAATTTCTTGGTGGATGGGTCATGCACAATCAAACCACAAGCAATGGCGGCATTCACTTGCTCAGCCGTCAGGGCCTCCCAGGATGTGCCGGGTGGAAGCCCCAGCAAGTCAGCGACCAGTTTGGCAATTTTGGCCTTGTCGTCTACCGAAGTTTCTTGAACCTGGGTGAGGTCGAAGTTCACTGGCCCCTGAATCTTGGTGAAAAGAGACCGGGCGATGCGTTCAACGTCTGCGGACCCATAGTTGGAGGGGGGGTTGGTTCCCGGTTTTGTGGCGTATCCCGTGGCTGTGAACATGGCTGGACATTCCACCGACGCACTGTCCAAATCTTCGTTCTTGACCAAGAACATGTTCACCGACGGAATGAACGACCGAAAGCGCATTGAGTTTGGCACACCAGCCATGGTGGCACATTCAATTCCTCGCGGTGTTAAGCTCCACGACATGCTGCTGGCGTCTTGGGCAATCAGTCCCAAAGACGAAAGCACCGCCATTTGCTCACGGGTGATGGGTGCGTTTGCAGACAACCCAAAAAACGCGCGTGCAAAATCCTGTACGGCAACGGGTGGGGGTGGCACGGCCGGTGTACTGCCGTTCAAGCCTTGGAGTAAAATGGCGCCCAAACCACGCAGGCTTGCCCACATGGCGCCATCCAGCAGAGGGTCACCCGTGAACTCGATTTTGCCAGCGACGTCGGCGTACTCCCGCGGCACAGTGATTGTGAATGTGTCGGCGGTGGCTGGATCTGCATCCACCACGCTGACTTGAGGAGCAACTGCAAATGATCCTGCCATATTGACCTGCCTGTTTGTTGTTAAGGACGCTCATCACCAGCGGGGTAGACAATGCATACCCCGCTCGTGTACTGCACCATCACTGCGTGGGCAAACCGCTGCCTTTTGGCGTTATCGCAACGTTGCCGGTTGTTGGGTCGTAAGTGACCAAACCAGCAGCAATCAACGCATTGACTTGCTCCACACTCAACTTGTTTGTGTTTGGATCCAAACCAAACATTCTTTCGCCCAAATCCAGCACCTCTTGGGAGGGCTTTACACTGGCTGGCAAATCAGTGGACCCAGCTGGCAGCAAGGCTTTAACAGCCGCAGCCACCTCTGCCAAGGTATAAGCGCTGCCACCTGGCTTGGTTTTGAGGGTGCCATCCTCGTTAAACATGCTTTGGTATGTGTTAAGGGCACCAGGGTTGATGAATGTGTTTGGCGACGGTACAAAGGCCGCTGGCGGGGTGGAGCCTGTCCACACAGACAGCAGTTGGCTACCAGCCGTGGAGAGCTTTAAGGCACCTGCGCCACCAGCATCCACTGAGCCTCCATCGATCAAACCCATGATGCGCATCGTGTTCAAATGACCCTGCGTGATTTGTTCTTTGGGAATGCCAAATATGCGGGAGGCCAAATCTTCAATGCCATCATCCAACTGACCCAAATTAACCAGCGGGTTCTGCTCAGTTGGCAGGTTGCCATAGTTGTATGCATAAATGGATGCCGCGGCGCCTTGAATGCCCGCCAACAAGCGCCCATCGTTGACTGGGTCACCGGTGAACACAATATTTTCACGGTTGTCCAGGAAAGGCTTTACATCAGGCGGGAATGCGGGCACCCCCTCTCCAAAAAAGTCCGCATCAGCCTCTGTGTCGAGTGATGCCACCCGCTGTGGCGAAACAAAGGTCACAATGCCTGTGCCTATGCCAATGTTTCCGTTTCTTTTTTCTACGCCCGGACCTCGAGGCAAAAAGTCCTTGATGTCATATGACTTCAGGGTATGCGCCTCCGAGACAGGGATGCCCATGCGCAAACACATGTTTTCAATGAATGTTTGACGGTCTTCCGCCGACTCGAACATGTAAACACGATCATTGCCTGACTTGAAGTAATAATATGTTTTTCCATCCACTTGAGCGGTACCCAAGTGACTTGCACCCGCATCGGGTTGTGCCTCGTCGGCGGCTCCCGAAGCACCAGCTCCAGGGGTGTATACGAAACTCAGTGCTGTTGCTGCCATTGCAAATTCCTCCTTTGGTTGTTTTCAGTTTTACTCGCCTAGCGCCTTGTTCAAAGACCCGCGTAGTAGCTTCGATCTGCATCTGCCTGGGCCTGCAAGGCTGACAACAATTGCTGAAACGCACTTTCCATCAATTGAACGTTTCCATCCTGTACGGCTGCCTTGTAATCTTCAAGCGCTTTGCCCAATCCTCCACCAGCGGTGAAGATGCCAGCCAAGGCGTTGGCTGTTGGTGGTGTAAGCCACTGCCACTTGGGGTGATACGGATTAAACTCTGTTTTCCCAGTGGCGTTTTCGCGCATGCTCTGCCGAATTTTGGCAAAACTGCATACCCCGAATCCAATGAACATGGCGGCCGACATCATGGCGCAAGCAAACTCAATGATTGCCCCGTCGAGACGATCTTTTGCTGCGCCAAGTGACTCCTGAAGCTTTAGATAAGGCAATTGGCTGGTTAACTTGCGAATGTCGATGCCCAACGAATAGTTCAGGATGAGGAAATGAATGAACATGTCGCCAAACGGATTGCCATAAACACCGCGGTCCGGGTCGTAACCAAGCATCTCTTGCACTTCGGGATCGAGCATTCCGATCACGGCACCTTTGTCGCCATTGGCCATGGAAACATAAGTGCGTACCTGAGAGTTCTTCATTTTTGACAAAATTTGTTTGGCAACTTCCTCGGTTACCCCCAGGTGGTCACACAAACTTTTGACGAACTGCTGCTTTTCACTCTCACTGAGCGATGAGTTGTCCTCACTTTCAAACACAACTGGCGTGGCCTGGGTTGATGAAGTACCTTGGACTGTCATGAGACTTTTCCTTCTTGAGAGTTGACGATCAATCGCGGGGACCCATGGTCTCCAGCATCATGTTGATCAACATAAGAATCTGGTCCGTAAGCGATTGCACGTCGTTTTCGATCACGGACATCATGTTGGTGATGAAGTCAGCCATGGCACCGTCCACTTCAAACGCATGCAACAGCTTTGCAACCTCCAAATTGAGTATTCCCATGGGAATTTGAACCCCTCCTCGTGCCATGCTAAGGCTGGCTTCCACGGCCTCGAGAAAGTGCATCAATGCCGCCACCTGTTTTGGCGTCAGATCCATGGTGCACAGATTCCGCAAAAAATCGGGCAATTTCTCGATCATTTTGCCGATCCTGGTGCTGGCATTTGCTGCTGCAGCACCCATGGAAGACACCGCCCTGGCCGCCAAAGCAGTGCTGGCAACCGCCACCGCTGCAAAAATGGCCACCGCCATCGCTATGCCACCCGCCTGACCAAACACATCAGTCAGCGCCTGCATCAACTCAGACATGCCTTTTTGAATGACCGAGTCTTCGCCGGCTACCATGGGCTCGATGAACATGACCAAGGTGATCACGACCATGGCTATGGTGACGGGCGTTGGAACCACACAAGCAATCAAGGCGGCAAGGATGACACCAATGATTCCCAAGGCCTTGAAAATCTTGCCCAGAATCCCAGCCTTTTTTTGCTTTTCAAGCCGCTCTAGAAAGTCGTTAATCTGCTGCTTCAAATGCTGGACCTTGTTTTTATCAGCCCCCTGCAAGCTGCTCGCCACTTGCTCCAGCGCATCACGGGCGTTTTTTAAGCCCTCAATAAACACTTGCGCCAGATGTTCATAAAACTCATCCTGCCCTGGAGGAATTGCCTCCAAGCAACTTCTTTGACTTGTCTGGACCGCTTGTGTCATGTTTCTCTCCCAGTTGCTTTGCTACACACGGCTTGCCTGATAAACCGCAGCCAATCGTTCAAGCAAATCGGTACCACCTTTCTTGACCTCGTTTTGCAAATCTTTGGTCAATTTGATTCGCTCCTGAATCTTGTCGGCCAGATTTTGGTCCGTGTCTTTCACCTGGACAAACATCACCGTCAATCGGGCTTCATTCAGGGTCAACAAATCCATGTACAAATGGATGGAGACGAGAAAACGTTGGGCCGGCGATTTGGCCTCTTTGAGCTCTGCTCGGGCGTTGCTGATGATTTCTTTGCGTTCGCTGAAGTAATTGGCCGCCACTGTGTCGCCTCGGGCAACAGCCGACTTGTACATGCGATCAGCCTCGCTCCATGCGGTGTCAAGCGACTCCAAGGTGTATCCGGTGGGCGGAGGCACCCACTTTTCATCCATCGGGATGATCAGAAAATTGTAGTAATTGGACTCTTGCTCCAGCTCCTGTTGCCAGCTGGTTGCTACCGCACTGGCTCCGTTGCCGGACTCCGACATGTATTTAACCATGGCCTCGCCTATCGCGGTCCGGAAGCTGGATTGTGCGATGGCAAGCTTGGTGGGGTCCCCGCCAGCAGCGGGCTCTGCGGATTTGTACGCCGCTAGTGCTGCCTTCAAATTGTTGTATAAATCCTCCAGACCCAAAACTTGCCTTTGCTCAGGTGCCAGCTGTTCAAGTTTCTTGATCAGATTCTGCACAAAGTCCATCGACTGTGCTGCGTTTTGATCAACCGACCAGTCGATGGGCGGGCGTGTCAACAGAGGACCAAGATCTGTAAGGCTTTGTTTCAACCCAGACAACCCTTTGATTGCCTCGTCCAGTCCATCTTGACCAGGCGCATACCTGTTGAGCATGGTCAAAAACTTGGTCTGAAAATCGATCGTCGTCAGGGCATTTTGAACTTTGTCCCGACCGGGTGAGAAGGATGACCAATCTCCTTCAAGCTTCTCCAGTCTTCGCGCAAACGCGGTTATTTCCGGAGAATCTGGATACTGCGTTTTCAGGTGCTGAATTAGTGCACTCAGATCCTCTTTGGTCAGGTTGGCAAGATCTAGGTTTTTAACGTTCAGCCATTGCTGAACTGCGGAAGAAACGGTGGGGGTCTGCTCTGAGGGATCAAGTCCCTCAACATCCACCCAATAAACGGGACTAACAAGGCCAACCATATATCACCTCACGCGGATCGAATGTCTTCTCGGTAACCAGCAAGCTCTCTGTCGTACTGATCACGAATGCTTTTAACTTGGGCAGAAAGTACCTCAGAGGAATACTTTTTGGGTACGACCAACTCTCGCGAATCCAGAATGAACTTTTGGAGGTTCTTCGCCTCACTCACAGAAATGGACTCGCCTGCCTTTAACTTTTTGATGATGTTCAATATGTCATCGCCAACAGGCTTGTTGGCGTTGCGCATGGATTGCACGGCAATGTCAAGATAGTTTTGTACTTCAATGGATGTACCCGCCTGAAATTTGCCGTCGCTTGTGTGCGCGTTCAAGGCGTTTTCAAGCAGGGATGCCGTACGTTCCAAAGCACCATAATGCTTGCCAACCTCTGCCAAGCGTTTCATCTCGTGACTCATCCACCCCAACCTGAGTCCGCTAGCAAGGGTGGTTACGCCAGCCCAATCTCCACGGCCTGCTGCCTCAAACATGTCTTCGATTGCATCTTCGTCGGGTACGTATCGAGCAGGTTCTTGCCAGCTCGAAGTGCCAGTTGCGGGAACTTCTGCCATGAAAGGAACTCCATAACTGCGGGGCCCTTGAAACTGCACAATTCGGGGAGGCCCCCTCCCCGAATTGTGCTGAGCGGCGGATTAACGCGCTGCCTGGTATACCTGATTGATAAACTCGGCTGTCTTGCCGCAGGCCTGCATGATCTTTGCGGCCGTGTCCAGGTTGATACCCAGTGTTGCGGCTGCGTGCGCTACCTGCCCTGGGGTTGGATTGCCTTCAAGCACTTCGAGGAAATCATTGAGCGCCTCTTCAGTCATGTCGTCGCCAGCTTCGGCAATTTCAATCAACAAGCCATCCAGTGCGGATTGTGAAACCATAAATGCTGCCATAGTGTTCTCCTTTGATGTTCAAACAAATCAATGTGACGCTCAATACCGAGCAAGATCTAGTAACCGCCGTTCATTTTTCGAGCTTCCCTTCGCGTCTCCTCTGTTGATTCTTCAAAACCATTGCCCTTGGCCAAGTTCACTACAGCTGAGGCGAACATGGCCTCCTCGTCTTCGCTGAAACCCTCCAGCCCAGGTCCGGGGGGTACTAGTTCTGGTGGCCTGCCACCCGGTATCGACAATCCCATGCTTTACACCTCCAAGTTATTTGTTAACGATGCTCTTAAGCGGTTCGGTCATGTCTTTCACCATGGTCGCCGCCAACTGCCAGAGAGAACCCATCATGTTCATTTCGTAGTTCAGCATGACCACGTCACTTGGGTTTGCCCCGAAATCAGTCATCTTCATGTACTCCTCGATTTTTTTGGCATGCCGATCGGCATACCCAAAAACCCGAGAACCCACATCCAAAACTTCAACGCTGGACATATGTGCTACCCCCTGGTTACTGTTGCTTGATGAGCTGCTCAAAATGCTCAGACACCTTCGTCCCGATCTTGCCGGTCAACTGAACGTGAACCGAGTGCATGGAGCTGGTGTGCATGGCATCAATCAAACTGAATACGTTGTCTCTTGCATTGAAGTCCCGAAGCTTCATGTCCATGTCGACGCGCTGGGTGTTCAGCCTGGACTGAGCACTTTCGATGAACGTACGCAAAGACTTGTCAACCACATTGGGTTGCTCGAGCATTTGGGTGAATGCGTCGACGTTGGCCTGACTTGGCATGGATTTGCCTGAGCCCATTTGTGCTGCAGACAACTCGGACATGGCGACTGGATCAATCAATTCGAACCTCCAAATGCTCAATGTTCAATGCACTTTTTAAACCTGCTCGCACCAATTGGATCAGCGTGTGGGCCTGTTGCTTGTTCAGCGAATGCTTGGCCTGAATGCTTACTGAAAGACCGCTTGGCTGCGATCTAACCACCAAAACGACTTTGCCGAGGTAAGGGTTGTGAATCTCAAACTGCGTACACCCTGACGCTTCTACCGTTTGCTGATTAGACTGCTCTTGTGATTTAAGTAGAAAAAATTTTGGATTGGTTCCAGCTTCTTGAGCGGGCTTGTCAACAAGCTCAGAGCACGCAGGCATCGATTGGCCGCTTTCTTCATTTTGGGTTGGGGTAAGCAGCATGCCCATGAACATCTCAGCCATGGATGCATCGGCTGTGCCATGTGAAGCAGCACTGCTGCTCGCTGTCGTGCTGGTCTGTTTAGTCGGTGCACCAGGCGTATGAAAACTGCGTCGATCGGTTTCATTGGATGTACCCCGATGCCGCGCTTCAAGTTTTTTCCGATTGATCTCTGCGAGATCCAGCGGGTTATATGCGTTGTTTAGAATTTGTTTCATCAGTTTTTATCTCGTTTGATGCGCGGAATTGGCAGCGTCTGGCTGCAATCAACCGTTGTTGGCAAGGCGCTGGACTTCCCAGAGAATTTGCCGCGCAAGTGACTGTGTTTGCTGGTTAACCACACCGTCCCAGCCACGACCCGCTGTGATGCGAAATCCTGGGCATGGGTGCTGATGGAATTCAATGGAGTAACCCGGAAAAAACTGTCGGAAATCCTTGCCGGATAATCGTACAGCGGCACTCAAAAAGGCAGGCTTGAGATGCTGATCACCGATATGAACCAAACAAAGCGATTGAATCTGCGGATCTCCTGCCTCGTCTTCATCGGTCAACAGCCAGTCTTCATCAATAAACATTTGCATGCTTGGCCACCTTGGGGATCTGGTTAAGCGCTTCCTCGAGAGGCCGATATGGACAAGATTGCCCCAGCGGCCATGTTTTGGTTGATCTGCTTGATGACAGACACCTGATGCTCGGGATTCACAAACAGCGATTGCATGTTCTTTCCCTCGAGGAGCCATCGCCGATAATTTGCGGCAAATGCATTGCGCGCAGGCAATTGATCTGACTCAACAGCGGACGCAAAACGCACCAGTGTGTTCACTGCTGGAAGGGTTTCTTTGGTGCTTACCAATTGAAGTGACAGCTCGGTGAGCTCAATTTCATCGGGCAAATTTCGCATGGACTTTTTGGCCCAAGCAAGGAAACTGGCGTGATCCTGATGAACAGCGATCAGCAAGCCAAGCTGCTTGATTTTGGTGAGCATCAGATGATGTCTTGGTGAAGTTGCTCTGGAGGGCCTTTGCGTTTTTTCCCGCACAAGGACTTCAACAAAGCCCTTCTGCATGTCGGTCAGTTTTTGGATGGCTTTTTTTTCGGCGATGAGGATTGGCTTGATCGATTTGTACAGCGGATGAAGGCCAACGGCCGAGATCATGCCCGATTGCTCATCGAGAAACTGGTACCCCTTGATAAACTCTCGAAGACCTGGCCCCTGAAGTCTTTTGGCCTTCCCAACCTCATAGGCGCCGATTGTCCCTGCAATGTATTCTCCATGGCTTGCGATCAGCTTGTTGAGCGCCACCCGCACATCGGCTTGCTCAGTTTCTGGAAGCGTGACGTCAACACCACTGAGGGCGTGCTCCAACAGGAGATAACGCCGCAAGGTTTTTTCCTGGGGTGAGAGTTTTGTGGCGATGTCAACGAGGCTTTTGCTTCGTCTTCTTACAGCGCTGACCTCGGCCTGAAGGTCACGCTGGAAAAACACATCGTCGCTGGTGAATATGGTTTGATACAACAGCTGAAATTTGCTTTGTGTGCCAGTCTTGGTGGTTCGTTTAAAGCTGGTGCGCCCGCCCCTGGCCAACACGGCCTGCTGCTGCTCCTCCGCTGACACTTGGGCGCCGGCCACTGCATGTGGATGCGTAGGCGACTCGCCTTTGCTGAGTTGCGCTGCTACGCCAGTGTCTGGTTTAACATGCGCTGCAATGAACTTCTGAACCCGTTCTGATTGCTTTTGTGTGAGTGTTCGCTGCGTTGTGGCCAAGCCGCCCTGCAGCGCCTCGGTCGTGCTGACATCTTGAACAAGTGGATGCGGAATTGAGCTAAGTGTCATGGCTGTCGCTCCAAGGTGCGGTCCAATTGCAGGGACTGAACGGGTTGCAGATTGTCGGAGCTGATGTTGAAGCTCTTCTGCAAGGTGCCGATTGCTGCGCGGGTCGAAGGCGAGTTGGATGCGGGCTCTTCTACAATCCTCGGGGTGATCAGAAACAGCCGGGAAAGTGTTTGTGTCTGCTTTTCAACAGAAGTGAAGGCCCTCCCAATGACAGGGATGGAACTGAGCAAGGGGACTTTGAATGAGCTGTCTGTGGCGCTTTCGCGGTTGTATCCGCCGATCAGGATTGCCTTGTTCTTCTGGATGATTGCCTGGGTGTTCAAGGATGTGTTTTGAACACTTGGCGCCACAATTCCGCGGCTGTCTGTTTGAGCAGATGCGATGTTGCCGTCCTGAATTTCAATCCTCAGAAATACCTTGTCCTCTTCTGCCTCTTTAACAACCCGTGGGGTGACTTGCAACAAACTGCCCGCAGTCACAGGGACCACCTCGGCAACCCGCTCTCCGGTGAGTTGCAGGTACAGGGTTTGGCTCAGGTCGATGAAAGCCGCCACGTTGTCTTGGGTAACAATGGTTGGGCGCGCGAGAACCTTGGCGTTTTCGTCCGCAGACAACGCGCGCAGCCGTGCAAGAAATCGAACTGGGTCAACTATCGTGCTGGACCCGGGGATCACAAGGCTGGGAACGCCAACACGACCACCCGGAAAATCGTAAAGCAAGTTTTTCGACTGGAAACCGAATTCAAGACCAAGTTCGTTCAGCCCCTTTTGATCGACTTCCACAAGCATTGCTTCTACCTCGATCATCGGCATGGGGCGGTCCAGTTGTTCAATCAATACCCGGTAGTAGTCGTACTTGCTTTTCGCGTCGCGAATCAAGATGGCATTGGTCCTGGGGTCTGCTGTTACGCTGACGGGCATTTCTTGGGTGGCGTTGTCTTTTTCGGGCTCGGGTCCTTCTTGGTTCATTACCGAACTGGATGGAAGCTGGGAGATCCGCCCGGCTTGCTGAAAGCTCTGAAGGGGGGGCTGCGTTCCGGAGGCATCGGCAGTCACCCCAGCCCGCTTGTTTTCTGGGGCTCCAGTCATGCGTTGATTGGGCAACCCCAGCAGGTTCAGCAACACCGACAGAACGCCAGGGGTTGTCACATTGACACCACGAAGGGTGGTGATTCTGTCTTCCACCGAGGCATATCGCAAGGGATACACCATCAGCTCAATGCCATGCTTCTCAATCTCAGAAGGATCGGGGGGGTTTTGCTGAAAGGCATCCCGAACGAGTTTGATGTAACTCCGCGGCCCAGAGACGATCAACTCCTGGGAATCGGTGTGAATGACAAACGGAAACTCTTTGTAATACAGGCCAGCGGAGGTCAACAGGTCCTTCCAATCGTCGTTGGTTTTTTTCCCACCCACATAGATTTTTTGGGTTCCCCAGTCATCGGCTTTGTAAACATAGATTTGGGTCCCGTTTTGAAACCAGTTCACTTTGAAAGCCCCCTTGAAGTAACTCATCACCTCGTCGACATTTTTAAAAGTGAACTTGCCGCTGACTGGCTTGTTTGGAATCGCATTGGTATTGAGCCGGTAGCCCAGGAGCTCGAGCATGTTGGACAGCGCCTTCTTCGACGGCTCGTCTTGGGCAATGTAAATCCGGTTGGCCGCATCAGCAGGATTGGCCATGGCCGGTGACGTTCCCAGAATGAAATGGAGCGCGATCCAAAGTGCCAATAGGAGCCTAGTACTGTTCATTTGTGTTTGCCTCGATAAAATACTGTTGGATTTCGTTTTCCATTTTTTTGATTTCTGCACCAAACAATCCAATCATGTTCTTGAGGGACACCTTTCGCTCTGCCCCACCGGGAGAGATCAGGCGCATTTCATAGGGACTCAGGTCTGCTGCGGGAGCCAACTCGTATTCGTGAATGGCCAATGACTTGGAAAGCCCATCTAGCATTTCTTTTTGGATGCTTTCGATTTGTTCAGGATTGCACTCGATTTTCAATTGCCTGCTGTTTAGCCCATCGACGACCAGCATTGAGACGAGCTTGCGCAGCTTTTGTGCGTCACTGAGCTCTCCGATGAGGCGCTCCACGGAGGCAGTGACCACATCCACCACCAGCTGTGTGGAGGTCTCTAACAGGTGATTGAAGTGGTGCGCAGACAGGTCGGACAAGTTAAATACATCGCCTTTGACAGATTCAATGGCTTCAGCACGTGCGGTCTCTCGAAGCCGATGTGCAACGCTTTCCGCCTCGTCGATGATGGCTTGCGCATCTCTTTTCGCAATTTCAATCAGCCTGTCGTAGTCAGCGGCATGCCTTAAAAACTGCGCTGGAATGTGGGGAGCATGCGTGCTGACATCGTCGGGAAACTTGATGACCCTGAGGAGATTAAGCATCATGGACTCCATACAAGGCGTCAATATCCAGCGGGGTGAACTCCTCGATTTCGTTCTCGTTCAGTTCAATCTTTGCCTCTTGATACGCAGCGGTTATCTCGTCTGAAAGCGAGGTGAAGCCAGCCTCTAGCCACGCCATGATTTCGTTCCAGTGAATGTCTCTGAACGGCTCAAGTTGTTTGACGGCTTTCAAGAGGTCGTAACTTTGTGTGAGTGCCCAACGCTGATAAATGCTCGGAAAAAACGTCCGAAGAAAAACACCCAAACCCAAGACAGCACGTTGCTCTAACCCAAAATTGCTCTCCTCTGGCAGGTGCGCCGGCGCGCAATGGTGCCAGGTTGACAGGGCTTGCGGAATGGCCCGGAAGTGCTCGATGATCTTGCGAATTTCATCTGCTGACTCGACCCCGTACTTTGCCTGCCATTCCGCGGGACGGGCATGAATGATTCCCGAAGACAGGGTCAGCACAGCAAGGTTGGTCAGGTGAGCACTGATTTGATCTGGTCGGGCCAAAGTGGCTGCAAGAATGCTGTGGTTTGATGTGGCGGCCTGATCCGGAACATCGGGTAACTCAAAATGACTTCGCACCTGAATCAGCTTGAAGTAATCGGTGATGTCGGCTGCTGAGGCAATGTCAACAAACGGAAGACTGCTGACGTGATCGGCATGAATACCCAGCATGGGGTTGCCCCACCATTTCCACCAAGCCACACGAAACAGATCCAGCTCATTCATTTTTTCACCTTTTCTACAAGACTTCTGAGAATGGGTGGCCATTGATCTACACCTTTGGCATGCAGCCAGGTGATGCCAATGGAGAGCATCCACATCAACAGGAACAGGTAGGTGATGGCGATGAAGTAGCCTTTGTCAGCCTCAGTGATTGCCATGGGCCCATACCAGACCAACGGCACACATTCATCTGCCTTGACCTCGGACTCGACGGCGGTTACGGTGACGTTTCTGTGAGGATCGCCAACAATTCCGGGGATGCTCTTGAACACCATTTCCCGAACTTTGGGCACATACAGCGGGAAGCGTGCACCTTCAAGATACTTGACAAACACGGCTGCGGACGATGGGCTGATGGGCTCACCAGGGGACGACCGCTCGGGAAGAACAATATGCACCTTTGCCGACAAGACGCCATCCATTTTCATGATGGTGTCTTCCAGCTCTTGGGACAAAGCACACAGGTAACGTGCACGCTCCTCCAAAGGTGAGCTGATCATGTTTTCTTTTTTGAAAACATCGCAGAGTGATTCCTTCTTGTCACGGGGCAGGCCATTTGCCCGGGTCAAGGCCAGGGCAGAGGCGGATTGTGATTCCGGAACGGAAATGGCAATCCCTTCTTTGGTTTTGCTCTTGTTGGCAGGAATGCCCGCTGCGAGCAAGTAAACATAGATTTCGTTTGCCTCGGCCTCACTCAAGCCAGCAAAGAGGGTGGTTCTGCCAGAGCAGCCCTGTAGCAAAGCCAACGAAATCAGTATGATGCAGCTTAGAAACCAGCGAATTTTTTTTGTGCACATGTCATTTGCCCCGGGTTACTGATGAGACTTCATCGCTGATGTCTTGCGCAGTGCTGGCGACTCGAGAGGTACCAAGAAAATAATAGGAGGATGCAAAAGTCAGATTGCTGACTGAGCGGGCAAAGGCACCATCCATGGTGTGTCCGATTCGAAGGTCTTCGATGCTTCCTTTGATGTGGCGCTGAAGCCGTTCAACGAAAAACTCGGATTCTTGCACTTTGTACACCTGGCGCTGAAAAACACCCACCTCATCCGAGGGACTTGCATCTGTCTTTCGCTCAAACGCGGGAGTGCTTGCACTGGACATTTGCTGGGTCGACTTCAAGAGTGCGTTGAACTGGGCAATGTGCTCTGCGGACACAGCCAGCGTAGACGGGCTTGATGATGACTGCTGTACATCGACAATTGAAACTTGCGTATTGACCACCATGTGCTCCGATTAAAACGTTCTAGCAGGAAAAAAATGATGATTTGTCGCTCAAATCATGCACCGCTCCTGTTTGTCATCCAAAAACTTGGTGTCGTAGGATGGGTCCGCTTTTTTCTCAGCATCGATGCCATAGAACTGCAGGCGAAGCTCGACGCGACGACTGGCGTTTTTAGAATCCCGGACATCGTTGAATGAAACCCCTCCAGCCAGAAACAGTCGCTTGATTTGCTGGCGCTGTTCACTGCTCAGACCCAGTGGTGCAGCATTGTCGTTTCTCAGCAAGGTGCACATCACCCATTCGGAGCGGCGCATGCTCAGGTTGAGGTTGTAGAGGTAGGAACCGTCGGTGTCGGTGTACCCTTCGACAACCACTTGCTTGAGCCATTTTTTACCGAGGTCAGAGTTCGCAGTCTCCAGGATTAAAGGAATGATTTTGCGAAGTGCCTCGACCCCGTCATCACCCATTCGGTATTGATCCGTTTCAAAGCGGCCCGCTTCACCAAAGTTCAGGCGATTTAACTTGCAGTCGATGGTGCCGCCTGCACCAGACGCTTGTATGCGATTGGCCAGTTGCTGGCAGACCTCTGCAATTTCTTGCACACGTTTGCTGGTCTTGACCAGCTCGGGCTCAATGCGTGTGGAAGTTGAATCGGGGTGTATGGTTTCATTTTTTTTGGACTCCATGCTGTTGACCTGTTTGGATATGGCTGTGAGTGCCGAAAGCATCACAACCAGGAACAGGATCATGAGCGCAGTCATGAGGTCTGCATAGGAGATCCAGAATGGCTTTTCGCCATCGTCGGTTTGACGGTGCTTGACCGCATGGGAGCCAAACATATTAATTCTCCGCCACAGAGTTCAAAGATGCAGACACATCACCCTGACGGGCACGAATAACCTTGACTGCCAGGTCCTCGGGCTTGCCCCGCATGTGGCTCAGGCGGTTATCAATCTTTGCGGACATGTCTTCCAACGGGGTGCGAATCTGGCGCACCAAAGCCGCTTCAATCTGACTGACAAGCCTTTTGTTTGAATCGCCGATGGCTTTTTCAAACAACTGGAAGAATTGCTCATCTTTTTGAGCCTGCAGCGCTTCCATCTGCTTGATGACCGGGATGAAGGCCTGCAACAGGTCGTCTTTGAGGTCTTTGGCCGGTGCACTCTCTGCGCCCTGGCTTTGCACCAAGGTGGCCAGATACTCTTCACCAACACCAGGCTCAAAGAGACTGTTCAACGCATCGTTGAGATCATCTAGAACGGCCAGATTTTTGCGATACAGGGATTTTTCCCAGTGGGTAATCACAATGGCTGCACAAATTGCTGCAGCAGAGGCGAAGAAGGCATCCCGAACGCCTGCGATCAACAATGCGATGCTGTCATTCATTTTTTCGACACTGCTAATGTCGAAGTGACTCAAACCAAACAGCAGACCGCCAAAGGTGCCTATGATGCCGATGCCCGTGAGAATGCCGGGCAGGTGTTTGTAGTACTCCACCCCCAAGCTGCGATCGATAACCACGGACGCAGAAAAGAAGGTGGAGACGGGCACAGTGATACGAAACTTTCTGTTTCGACGGACACCATTGATAAGACCTGTCT
>DASUEC010000049.1:0-8990 GCA_036275255.1 Limnobacter sp.
TCAGCCATGGCTATTTTTTTTGAAATGGTTTGACCAATCAAATCCACACAGGCCGGTTTAACGGGCAGTGTTTGTAGAACCTGATGCATCACATCCCGATCTTTTTGAACTTCAGCAAGATCAGCCTGCGATGGGTTGCACGGGCAGGTCCAGCCATCAAACACAACGATCAGATTGGCACATCGCTTTTGGAATACTTCGATTAAGCGGCTCAGGCCTTCAACCTGGTTTACCCAAACACGCTTTTGGGCCGCAATACCCAGCCATAACACATAGTGTTGACCTGGCATTAACAGCTTTCTGGGGGGCCAATCACATTCTTCCTGCCTTGACAGGGTCTGAAGTCTGGCAAACTGCCTTGCATAAAATTCTGCGGAAAGTTGACCGGGCGGCAATGTACGTTGTGGCGCACCCAGCATGCAAACAAACCCCGCAGCCAATTGCCCAACAGAAAGCAACTTGGTGTGTTGGCCCAAGCCATAAAGCTTGGCTGCATCAACAAAATTACTGCCTGGTATGCAGCACAAGGGAAGTGTGGGGGGGAGTGCGTTTGCTTCGGCCAAAAACCCAAGCGCGGGCAACACATCTTGTACGAGGTGAGCTGGCCGAGTGTGCCCCACATAAAATCCCAAAAACGGCCTAGGATCAAAGTGCTTCAACAGGCTGGTTAATACCGCATGCGCATTGAGTGCCTCCGTGTGCTGGTATTTGATCAGCAAACGTTGGGCCGGAATGTAGATGGCATCCACCGATGAAACAATTTGAATCACATAGAAAGAACTGTTGGCGTCTGCAAACCGCACCCAGAAAACATGGCCATGGCTGTACCCACCAGCAACCGCTTTGGCCAGTGTGCCAGAGACTGGGTGGCGCAGCATGGGCAGGTTACCGCTTTGAACCAGGTCTCGCAGATTTTGGTGGCTGCGCAAATAGTCGCGGTAGGCCCAATATGAACTCGTGGTGGGAAGATCTTCTCCGTTGACCATTTGAATGCGGGCAGCTGCTTTGTTGATGTTGCTTGCCATACCCTCATCTTCTGTGGGGCGGGGCAAGGGGTGGTGCCCAGGGGCTTGTGCGAGGAAATCCTCAATTTGAATTGCATGGTGGATTGATTGCCCCTCATCACTGACCACCACAACAAACACCAGAACATATTCGCCCTGGTAGCTGGCAAAAAGTCGAATCAGGTGATTCACCTTGACCTTGAGCAAAAAGCCAAGGTGTGTGTCGTCATCCAAATGCCGCGCAAAGGTGTCGCGAAATTTTTGGTTTACATCTGGCCGAAAATACGGTTCGCAGGGCGTTAAAGGGCCTTCATCCACAGACGCTAGGATTTTTGGATGATCCTGTGTTTCAATCAACCCAAATGACCAGCCTCCAAGGGTCAATTCACCTGGGGTTTCTGCAAGTGCCGTGTGGGGTTTGGGCAAATCCAGGTGGCAGCGCAACTCGCCAGCACGCAAGCGAAGTTGCTCTGCCACAAAAATCATTGGATGAATCATCTACACAATCCCTGGAATTCGATGTAATTCGTGCTTAATGTTAGACTCAAGGCACCTTATCTATATCAATTTATTTGCACTATGACAAAAATCGCTATTGCCGGAACAGGCTACGTGGGTGTCTCCAGCGCTGTGCTTCTTGCGCAGCACAACGAGGTAATGGCTGTGGATATTTTGCAGTCCAAAGTGGATGCCATTAACAATCGGATCAGCCCGGTTCAGGATAAAGAAATTGAAGAGTACCTGGCCACCAAGCCGCTTCACTTGAAGGCCACCCTCAACCCAGAGGAGGCCTATGCCAATGCCGACTTTGTGGTGATTGCCACACCAACCGATTACGACCCTCACACCAATTATTTCAACACCAGTTCGGTGGAGCAGGTGATTGAGCAGGTGACGCGCATCAACCCCAAGGCCTTGATGATCATCAAGTCGACGGTGCCAGTGGGTTTTACCCGGCATGCGCGTGAAAAGTTCAACACCGCAAACCTGATTTTTTCGCCAGAGTTTTTGCGGGAGGGCAGGGCGCTTTACGACAACCTGTACCCCTCTCGCATTGTGGTGGGCGAAGACTCGCCTCGCGCAAGGCAATTTGCTGCGCTGTTGCAGGAGGGGGCCATACGCAAAGATGCGCCCTGCTTGTTCACTGGCAGCACCGAGGCTGAGGCAATCAAGCTGTTTGCCAACACCTACCTGGCCATGCGCGTGGCGTTTTTCAATGAGCTGGACACCTACGCCAGCGCCCATGGCTTGGACACCCGGCAGATCATCGATGGCGTGTGCCTCGATCCTCGGGTGGGGGCGCATTACAACAACCCTTCCTTTGGTTATGGCGGCTATTGCCTGCCCAAAGACACCAAGCAATTGCTGGCCAACTACAGCGAGGTGCCACAAAACCTCATCCGTGCCATTGTGGAGGCCAACTCCACGCGCAAAGATTTTGTGGCCTTTGACATCATCAAGCGCCAGCCCAAAGTGGTGGGCATTTATCGCCTGGTGATGAAGGTGGGGTCGGACAATTTCAGGTCCAGCTCGGTGCAGGGCATCATGAAGCGCCTGAAAGCCAAGGGCATTCATGTGGTGGTGTATGAGCCTGCGCTGAATGAGCCCCACTTTTTTAATTCGCCCGTCACCCATGACTTGGCGCAGTTCAAAGCCGAGGTGGATTTGATTGTGGCCAACCGCATCACCAGCGATTTGGCCGATGTGCTTGACAAGGTGTACACCCGCGACTTGTACCAGAGCGACTAAACACAGCGGCTAAAGCAGTGCCGGGGCGTTTAGCAGGCGCTCTATGTCTTCCTCGGTGTTGTAGGCTTGCACCGACAGCCGAACAAGCACGTGGTTGCCATGGGTGGTTACCGGCACCTCCACACGGCTCTCGGCATACAGCCGTGCTTGTAGTGTTTCTGCCGACTCTGCGCGCACGGGGATGGCCACCATTTGTGCCCAATCCTGTTCTTCCGAGATGGGCTCCAGGCCATGCCGGTGTGTCAGCGTGTGCAGCGCTTGCCTGGCCAATGTGTGGCATTGGGTTCTTGCCTGGGGCCAGTTGTGATTCGCCTGAAACGCGATGGCCGCTGGCACGGCCAACCATGCCGAGAGGTCGCGCGTGCCTTGCCATTGGAGCTTTTTTTCAAACGGGGTGGTGCCCAGGCAAGCCTCAAACAGTGGGTTGTTTTGTGCAGCAGCACTGTAACCCCAACTCACCACGGGCGCCTCCAGCAGATGCTGCATGTCGGGGCGAGCCACCACAAAGCCACTGCCCCTGGGGGCGCAAAGCCATTTGTGGCAATTGCCCACATAAAAGTCTGCACCGGTGTGGTCGATGTTCAGGGCGATGTGGCCTGGGGCGTGCGCACCGTCCACCAGGGTGGCGATGCCCAGTTGCCGGGCGGCTGCACACACTCGGGCCACTGGCAGGGTGAGCGCGGTTGAAGAGCTGATGTGGCTTAAAAAGATGAGCCGTGTGCGGGGGGTTACATGCGCCATCAACTCTTCTACAAAACGGTTTGCACTGAATGGCAGCGCAACTTCCACGCGGCGGTAATGCGCACCGCGCTGGGCGCACACACGCTGCCAAATGGTGTCGCAGGCGCCATACTCGAGGTTGGTGGACAGCACCTCATCGCCGGTTTGTAGCGGAAACGAATGCGCCACCATGTGAACCCCTGTGGTGGCATTGGGCAAAAAAACCAGATTCTGTGCGCTGGTGCCCAAGGTGTGGGCGAGGGTTGTGCGTGCCTCAAGCAGCAAGGGTGCTGAACTGCGCGCCAAAAATTCCACCGGGTTGCGCTCAATGCGCAGCTGCCATTCAAATTGCGCCTGCAGCACTTCACGGGGGCAAGCGCCGAATGAGCCATGGTTCAGAAACACCACATCGGGATTAAGCAGGAACAGGCTGCGCATGTTGGGCCTCACAAGCAGTAGCAATCACTTTAACCGCTCTTGCCGTTACAATCGATCCATCCATTCAAACTTTGCGCGCACAAGGCTCCATGAATCCATTTGCCTTTGAAACATTGCACCCACTCATGCAATCGGCATTGGTTGAGCGCAATGGTGGCGCGGTGCTTGACCAGCCTTGTTGCCTGCTGTTGTCGGTGAGCGATGGTCATCGCAGGGCGGTGGTGCGGCACTGGCTGGGTGAACATTTTGAAGCAGCCTGGGCGCGCATGTTGAGCCAGGCTCCCACCATGGCCAAGGGCCTGGCCCACGATGCGCTGCATGTTCGGGTGGAGTGCGTGGTGGACGCGCAGGCCATGCACTGGTGCGATTTAAAAAAGCTGTTTGCCAGCACCAAGCGAAATTACTTCACCCAAGGCATAGCACTGGGCACTGGCTTTGAGCATGTGTTTTTAAGCCAGGAGTTGAATGCCAATGCCATGTTGTATGGCTCCAACCAAACCGAAACGGTGCAGTTGCATGAAGAGAACTTCAATCGCTACGGCAGGCAAAAATACGGCAAACAATTTGCATTGAAGCACGGCGACACATCGCCTGTGGTGGTGTTTAACACCGTGGGCTTTTATTGGTCACCGCATGAGCGCGTGCCTTGGCCTCTGCATGTGGCTGGGGTGCGTGCTGGCAGCCGGCTTACCAAGCCGCTCGATCCACACGCCTGTGCGCAGGTGATTGCAAGCAGCAGCGAGTTTTTGGCAAGGCAGGTGAATGAGGCCGGGCGGTTTGTGTATGGCATTTTTCCGTGCTTTGACCGCGAGGTGCCCAGCTACAACGCCTTGAGGCACGCCAGCACCACTTACGCCATGCTGGAGGCCTGGGAGCTTACCCGCAGCGAGGCGCTGTGGGCGGCCATTGAGCGTGCCTTGGCACACCTCACCGGGCAACTTGTTCGTGTGCTTACGTTGCCTGGCTCCGCCGTGCCCGATCAGGCTGCGTTCTTGGTGGACACCGGCGATGAAATTAAGCTCGGTGGCAATGCGGTGTGTATTTTGGCGCTGTGCAAATACACCGAGCTCACCGGGGATCGCCGCCACCTGACCCTTCTCAAAAAACTGGCTTTTGGCATTGGGGCCATGTTCAACCCGGAGACGGGCCAGTTTGTGCATGTGCTTCATTACCCCAGTTTGCAAGTGAAGGAGGCTTTCCGGATTATTTATTACGACGGTGAGGCCGCTTTTGCCCTGATGCGTTTGTACCGCATTGCACGCTTCCCCTTGTATTTGCAGATTGTGGAGCGGGCATTCGATCATTTCATTGGTGCTGGGCACGACGAGATTCATGACCATTGGCTGAGCTACTGTGTCAATGAGTTGACCATGCACAGGCCAGAGCGCAAGTACTTTGAGTTTGGCATCCGCAACTTTGCAGAGCATCTGGATTTTGTGCTGGAGAGAATCACCACATTCCCGACCTTGCTCGAACTCATGATGGCCGCCGAACAAATGCTGCAACGCATGCGTGCCACACCGGAATTGCATGATTTGTTGGCCACGGTGAATTTGGACAAGTTTTACCATGCCATGCACCACCGCGCCAATTACCTGCTGAGCGGCTATTTTTGGCCGGAGTGGGCCATGTATTTTAAAAACCCCCAGCGGATTGTTGGCAGCTTTTTTATTCGCCACCACGCCTTCCGTGTGCGCATCGACGATGTGGAGCATTACTTGTCTGGCCTGGTTGCTTACCGCAAGTTTTTGTTGGAACGTCAGCCCATTCAGGCGGTGGCTTTGCCTTCACAAGAGAAGGAATGGCATGGCACCCGCGTGTGGTTTTTGAACCAGGACATGGGCTTTCAGCGCTCCGGTGTAGAAAACGCCAGCTTGATGCGCGCCAATCTTTTTGTGAGCCAACTGCAAAAGCCTGTAACGCTGCTTTGCTCAAAATACAACCCCGAGCTGGCTGCCAGCACAGCGCAGCTTAGGCAGCTTGGGCAATTGCATCCGGGCGTGCAGGTTTGCAGCGTGTACGACTGGGTTCAGTCGCTTGTGGGGCATGCAGCGTTGTGCGAGCCGTTTGAACCTGCACCCGGCAACGGCCTGGTGCGCAGGCCTGTGCAAGGCACCCCCGATTTTAAGTGGTTCAATCAAGACGGGGCCGTGGTGCGCTATGAGGTGCGCAGCCAGCACACCGGGCGGCTCTTGCAGGTGAATCATTTTTTGAATGGGCAAAAGGTTTGCAAAGAGCGGTTTGATTCGAGGGGCTTTAAAAGCCAGGTGCAAGAGTTGAGCCCACAGACCGGCAATGTCTTGAAGGAAACCTACCTCTACAGCAATGGCAGGGTGGCCCTGGAGAAGTTTTTTGGCAGGCAGCAGGATGAGATTGCACTGGACCACATTCGCCGATTTGATGCCGCCGGGGAGTTGCGGGCGGTGTACCGCAGCGAAGAGGACTTGCTGATTGCGGTGTTGCAGGAGTGTGTTGGCGCTGGTGACACTTCCCATTTGTTGGTGGTTGATAAAAACAGGGTGTTTTACAAGGCGGCGTGTATGGCAAGGCGTGCGCTGGGCAACCGTGGGCGGGTCCGTCTGGTTTCATTTGTGCACAATTTGCACACACAGGCGCTTGATGATGTGCAGTCTTCTGCATTGAACAGCAACTACAGCCCCGTGTTTGATCCACGCTTTCCATGCGATGCCGTGTGTGTGTCCACTGAAGGGCAGGCCAAGGACATTCGACAACGTTTTGTGGCACCGCGGGTGTTTGCCGTGCCGCAGGCTTATACCCCCCGCGTGGCTGCTCAGCCCTTTGAGGCACGCAACAGGTTTCGCCTGGTGATGATGGCCCGAATCGGCCAGGAAAAACGCATGGACCTGGCGCTTCAGGCGTTTGCCCTGGTATGCAAGCGTGTGCCCCTGGCCAGCCTGGACGTGTATGGGTACGCCAGCAGCGGCCAGGCGTATGTGCGTCAAATCCATCGGTTGGTGGAGTCTTTGGGTTTGCAGAACAAGGTGAGTTTCAAGGGCTGGGCAAGCGAGCCTGCTTTGGAATACGAACGGGCAGGGCTGTGCCTGCTGAGCAGTGAAAAAGAGGGCTTTGCCTTGTCGCTGATGGAGGCGACCCGGCATGGTTGCCCGGTGGTGGCGTTCAATGTGCGATATGGCCCCGCCGACATTGTTGTGCAAGGCCAGAATGGTTATTTGGTGCCCTTTGGTGATTTGTCTGCCATGGCCGATGCAATTGTCGCGGTGTTGCAGGATGAATCCATGCACCGTGCGCTCAGTGATGCGGCGCGTCGCCTGGGCGAGCGGTTTTCTGCCGATGCAGTGGCGGGCGAGTGGCGCAAGCTTCTGGCGGCCTTGGGCTATGCGACTGCGGGAGGTGTTGCATGAAAAATTGGGCATGGTGTGTATGGTTTGCTGTTGGCCTAAGCCAGGTGAGCCAGCCGGTGCTTGCACAAACCAAGCAGGCAACCTGGTACGACCATGTTGCGGTTCAAGGTGTGTTCAGGGTCTTTTATGCGGTGCAGGGCGAGCACGCCATACCTGCCGAAGACGGCGATGCCAATGGTGTGCCCGACCGCGTGGACGACGTGCTGGTGCAGTTGGCCGCCGCAGACTGGTTGTTTAACACCCAGCTGGGCTTGGTGCCGCCATTGCAGCAGCCCCGTTACGCACGTGCAAAAGCCATTGACGTTCAAATCAAGCGGTTTGAGAAAGGCAATGGCTTGGCATTTGATGAGCTTTCAGCCGCCAAGCCCCCCACCTTGGTCATGCGGATTGGCGCGCATGTGGATGCAAAAAACAACGTGACCCCTGCGCATGAGTTGTTCCATTTGTACCAGTACGGCTACACCTCTTTCAAAACCAAATGGTTCACCGAGGGCATGGCGCGGTGGATGGAAAAGCCCTTCACCCGCCGGGCAAACTTTGGCCATCCTCCGGCACCTGCGTCTTGCCAGGACCTGGCCGGCATGGCTTACAACGCCAGCGGATTTTTTGAGCAGTTGGCCGTTCGGCAAGCTCCCCCGGCACCAGGGCAGGCCCGTCTGGTGGATGTTCCCAATTTTGTGTATTCCGACGGCTCTCCGGCCATTCGAGACCGGGCTGTTCACAAGTTTTTACCTGCCCGCCTGTGGCTTGACCGGGCGGCCACTTTGGTGGCTCAGGAAGCAGAGCGCCTGGGCTTGCCCCACGGCACATGGCCAGAAGATCTGCAGCGCAACCCGCAGTTTGACAGGCCCCTGTGCGAAGCCTTGACGAAGCCTTGAAGCTGCAATATAATCCCGCTTCTTTGTCGGGGCATAGCGCAGTCTGGTAGCGCATCTGGTTTGGGACCAGAGGGTCGAGGGTTCGAATCCTTCTGCCCCGACCATCAAATGTTAGGATGTTCTATCCAGTTTTTCTGCCCGTAGCTCAGTTGGATAGAGCATCGGCCTTCTAAGCCGAGGGTCGGGGGTTCGAACCCCTCCGGGCAGGCCAAAAATTTAGTACCGGTTTACGGTGGCGGTGTTAGCTCAGTTGGTAGAGCAATGGATTGTGATTCCATGGGTCGTGGGTTCGAGCCCCATACATCGCCCCAATAATATCAAGGACTTAGCGTGAGTGACCCGCTAGGTCCTTTTTGTTTTTGGGCTACTTCGTTATTGGCTTAGACAAACATTCACTGGTCTTGGATTTCGCAAACTACCCTTGAGTCCCCAGCTTCGATCAAGCGGCCATGGTGGTCGTGGGCTTACAGGCTATGAAAGTCTCAAAAGTGGTCTTAAACCGGCTTCGTGTCTGCCGAAGACGCAGACCAAAGTCTCATTTTGATTAAGTTTCAAGTCAAAAGTAGGCTCACAGCATTTCGAGATTGGGTGGGCGCAGTGAAGTGGCAACTTTAGTTTTCTACGTGAACCAAGGTATGTTCGTTGCGAAAGGAAAATCTCAAGAGTTGGCTACTTACGCCACCAGCGGGCGTAATGACTGTACCAATCAAACGATTTGCCAAAGTAAGAAATCAATAGGACCACTTCCAAAGTTCGGCGCAGAGGCTCAAAAGGCTGTATTGACATTGGTGGCGGAATTATGGGGAGTCAATCCACCG
>DASUEC010000050.1:0-6048 GCA_036275255.1 Limnobacter sp.
ATGCGTCGTGGGAAGTTTCTGTCGCCTTCTGATTTATACGGCACAATCAAGATTACTTCACTCCAGAGGATTGTTTGAATGACTCACGCACTGCTCCGACCCTTCTCCATCTTCACCCTGCTGCTTGCCTTGCTGCTCTCCGGCTGTGGCTACAACACCTTTCAAAGTGGTGACGAACAGATCAAGGCCAGCTGGGCCGAGGTGCTGAATCAGTACCAACGCCGGGCAGACCTCATCCCCAATTTGGTCAATGTGGTTAAGGCAGAAGCCAATTTTGAGCAGGACACCTTGACCCAAGTGGTGGAGGCGCGCGCCAAGGCCACTTCCATTCAAGCCACGCCCGAATTGATCAATGACCCCCAGGCCTTCAACCAGTTTCAGCAAGCCCAGGGGCAATTGGGCAGTGCGCTGTCCCGTTTGCTGGTGGTGTCAGAAAACTACCCCAACCTGAAGGCCAATCAAGGCTTCCGGGATTTGCAAGCGCAACTGGAAGGCACGGAGAATCGCATCACAGTTGCACGCAACCGGTACATCAAGGCCGTGCAGGAATACAACGTGGCGGTGCGTTCCTTCCCGAGCAACCTGACCGCCATGGTGATGGGTTACCAGGTAAAACCCAGCTTCACTGTTGAAAATGAGGCCACCATTTCCAAACCACCCGTGGTGGACTTTGGCGGTGCCAAGCAGGACGCCAAGTGAAAGGCAAATTGAATCACAGGTGCGCCATTCAGTCCGCATTGACTGGGCTGCACAACACCGTGGCCATGGTGCTGATGTGCTTGGCCTGTCTGCTGGGCACAGCCCATGCGCAGGCCGAGGTGGCTATACCGCCGCTTGTTCAACCGGTGGTGGACACCACCAACAGCCTGAGCCAGGCTGACCTGCAAAAGCTGAACCAAACCCTGCTGGCCTTTGAGCAGCGCAAAGGCAGTCAAATCGCCGTGCTCCTGGTGCAAAGCACCCAGCCAGAGACCATTGAACAATTTGGGCTGCGGGTTGCAGAGTCCTGGAAAGTCGGGCGTCAAAATGTGGACGATGGCGCGATTCTGCTGCTGGCTTTGCAGGACAAAACCCTGCGCATCGAAGTGGGCTACGGCCTGGAAGGAGCGCTCACCGACATTGCCTCCAAACAAATCATTGAGGACATCATGGTGCCAGCACTGCGCAACGGCGACCTGGCCGGGGCCATTGGTGCGGGCGTGCAAGCCATGATGCAAGTGGTGGATGGGGAACCCTTGCCTGCGCCTTCACGGTCCCCAAGCAGAAACGCCACCAACCCGATTGAAGAGTACGGTGCACTGCTGCTGTTCGTAGCGGTGGGTGTGGGTGGTGTGTTGCGCAAAACGATTGGCCGATTGCCTGCCGCTTTGGCAGTGGGTGGCGTGGTCACTGTGGTGGCGTGGTTTTTGGCGGGCACCCTTCTGATCGCACTTTTGGCTGGTGTTGCAGCCTTGGTGATCACACTGTTCAACAATGGCCGCGGTGGGATTGGTACGCTGCACGGTGGCCGCGGCGGCGGTTTCGGCGGTGGCGGATTTCGCGGCGGTGGCGGTGGCTTTGGGGGCGGTGGCGCTTCCGGGCGCTGGTGAGGTTCACAAACATGCAAATCAAAAGACTGATGACCCATTTGTGCACCACCGAGCGCGCTGTGCACAAAGCCTTCGGCCCCACTTGCCTGAAAGCCGTGGAGCAGGCCATTCAGGTCAGCGAGCGACAGCACACAGGCGAAATTCGCTTTGCCGTGGAAAGCGCGCTCGAACTGCCCGACTTGCTGGCCAACCGAAGCGCCCGTGAACGGGCAGTGGACGTGTTTTCCAATCTGAGGGTTTGGGACACTGAACACAACAACGGCGTGCTGGTGTATGTGCTGTTGGCAGACCATGCCATTGAAATTGTGGCAGACCGCGGCATACACAAAGCGGTGGGCGATTCCGGGTGGGAAGCGGTTTGCACCAAGATAAAAGAGTCCTTCAAGCAAAACGATTACCTGAAAGGCTCCAAGGCCGCCATTGAATTGGTTTCCGCGCTCTTGGTGACACACTTTCCCTGCGCGCAGGCGGGTGGCCCCAATGAATTGCCCAACCAGCCGGTGGTGCTGGGTTAAGCCCGTCGATTCACTCCACGCAGATCAACGAACCCGCACCGGGCAAGAGTCGAGCACTTTGTACTGCTCAGGCAAATTGCATTCGCCGAGGGTAGGCTCCACCGCGCAGCGTACCTTTTGCATCAAACGCAAGGCGCATCCGTCGTACACGCCCTCACGGCTAAGCTGAATTCGGGCTTCTCGCATCATGGCGTAATACTCCTGCTTCTTGCCTTCTTCAATTTTGACCCAGGCCTTGGCGGGTATTTCACGGTCGATTTTTTCCACAGCGCTCAAGGCTTTGGGCATTTCGCGGGCCACATATTCACGCAGCTTTTGCCCGGTGCCTGGCTCAAAACGGGACTGCCGCAGAATAATCTGGTAAGTCACCATGGCCACAGGCAGCTGGATGATGCCACCGCGCTTGCGGATGCCCTTGTAAAGCTCCAATGGTGTGTAGGCAATGGATGGCGCCACAATGATGTCCACGGCCCCGTTGTTGAACATGGTGCCCAGGCTGTTTACCTCGGCGGACACCGGCTGCGCCCCCACCTGCTCAATGAGTTTTCGCTGGGAATCGTCGTGCGCCAATGCAGCCACACGCTTGCCGGCAGCCTTGGCCAGGCTGTCAATGTCACGGTCATTCACAAAGATGTAAGCCGCCCCAAAGGGCAAAACGCCACCCACCTCATAATCGCCCTGCACCATCACAGGCTGCAGCTGGGGGCTGCCCATGCTCTTGAGCGCCAGCAAAACCGCCTGGTAACCGGGCAAGGCGCCAATTGCATCCAGGCTGCCGGCAAACAAATTAAAGCGGCGTGTGCGGATGCCTGTTGCCACCAGCCCATCGCATTTGCCGATTTCAAAATCCTTGGCAGCCACCGCCTCATTGGTGTAGACCACAGGCTTGAATGGATATCCATTTTTGCGCCCCTCAAGCGCGTACTCTTGCGCAAGGCCAAAAATGGGCCCCTTGGCACCCAGCAAATCAAAAACACATATTTGAGGCTCCGCCTTGGGTTTGGTGGCCATCGCTGGTGTGGCGTTGCCAAGTAGCAAGCCGACCACCAGCGCCATTGCGATTGATGCCTTGTTCAGTGCCATGGTCATTTCCCGGAATTCAGAGTACGCAGGGTGATGATTTGCCGGAGGTTGGAGAGGGTTTTGCTCATCAAACGATGCCATATCAGCTTGACCACCACGGTGTTGAACACGGCACGCTTGGCCACCATGCCAACCCCATCCTTGAGGTAAAACAGGTAGCGCCAGGTCAATACGGTTTCCTCGCCCTGCTGCTCAAACTCAAATGAGCCTTTTGCATGGTCCAGCCAGTTCAACAGGGGTTGGCGAAAGCCCGTGCCTCGGTAAACAAACTGACGGTTGGGCACAAAGGCCAGCAATTCCTCTTCAATCACCGCTCCGTCCTTGAACGTGATGCGCTGAACATCACCCACTTCGCGGAACGTTTCGCCGCGAATCATTTCTATGTTAGTAATGGGCGCTATCACAGCGTCGCTGTGGATGTATTCTTGCGGCTGTAGCCGGGTGAATGCGCTAAAGCATTCCGCCACGGGAACCGGGATTCGGCATGACCGCTGAATCATCAAAGGGGCCTGGCTCATGATTTCCTCTTTTTGTTGAATGTTTTGGATCACTGCGTATGTTGTTTAGATTCTTGCCGGTGCTGGGCAAACTCAAAGCACTCAAAACCCATGGGCGCCTGATGCTGCACGCCTTTCGCCACGCCGACACACCAAAATGGATCAAAGGTGTGATGCTGGGTGTGGTCGTCTACCTCTTCAGCCCCATCGACATGGTGCCCGATGTGCTGGTGTTGTTTGGCATCACCGATGACTTGGTGGTGATTACTGCCGCCATGTGGTTTTTGGGCAAAGTGATTCCCGAACAGGTCAAGAACAGCCTCCCCACCCCCCAGCCCACCCCCCAGCCAGACGGCACAGCCAGGCGAAAACCTTGGGGATGGATCATTCTCGCGGGCATCGCGGTGGGTGCTGCGGCCAGCCACCCTTGGGTACATGGCCAGTTAAGCAGCATTCAAGCACTTTTCTGAGATTGAATGTAAACCTTTTACTCTAGAGTGACGCATTTGCCACAGACGTAAAAAAGCCCGGCACAGGAACCGGGCTTTGTAAAACTGCATGTTGCCTTGTTGTTGTTGACAGGGCTCAGTGGCCTGTTGCTGCTCCTGCACCGCGAGGAGTGCGCACATCTTCCACCAAGTGTTGGATGTGTTCTGGTGGGGGCGCAGTCACTTTGCTCACCACATAGGCGACCAAGAAGTTGACAATGGCGCCCACGGTGCCGAAGGCCTCGGGTGTAATCCCGAAAAATCCGTTGGTGCCACCCACCAAGTCCACATACTCGGTTCCCTTGATGAACAAGATGCCCTTGTGTGCAAACACGTAGAACAGGGTGACCGCCAGGCCAGCCAGCATGCCCACGATGGCACCTGTGGAGTTCATCTTCTTGGAGAAAATGCCCATCATGATCACAGGGAACAAGGAAGACGCTGCAATACCGAAGGCCAAGGCCACGGTACCCGCCGCAAAGCCCGGCGGATTCAGGCCGAGGTAACCCGCCAGCACAATGGCACCTGCCATGGAGATTTTGCCTGCCAGCAATTCGCTCTTCTCAGAGATGTTCGGGTTGAACACGCCCTTGATGAGGTCATGCGACACCGCAGACGAAATTGCCAGCAACAAACCTGCCGCTGTGGACAGCGCAGCCGCCAGGCCACCCGCTGCAACCAGCGCAATCACCCAGTTTGGCAACAAGGCAATTTCAGGGTTGGCCAACACCATGATGTCGGCGTTCACGGTGAGCTCATTGCCTTTCCAGCCAGCGGCTTCCACCTTGGCCAAAAACTCAGGGTTTTTGCTCTTGTCGTTGTAGTACTGGATGCGGCCATCGCCATTCTTGTCTTCAAACCCGAGCAGACCGGTTTGTGCCCAACGGTTCATCCAGGCAGGCTGCTGGTCGGCAGGCAAGGATGCTTCCGGCGCAAACAGGTCACCACCGCTCACCACGTTGGTGTTCACCGTGGCATGCAGGTTGTAACGTGCCATGGCGCCCACGGCGGGGGCCGTGGTGTACAGAATCGCAATGAACACCAGCGCCCAACCAGCCGAGGAACGTGCATCGGCCACCTTTGGCACGGTGAAAAAGCGGATGATCACGTGGGGCAGGCCCGCGGTACCAATCATCAAGCTCACGGTGTAGAAGAAGGTGTTGAGGTAGCTGCCGGCGGGTGTGGTGGTGTAAGTGTTAAAGCCCAGGTCGGTCACCACTTTGTCAAGGGTGGCCAGCATGGGTTGGCCGTTGGCCACCATGTCAGAACCCAAACCGAGTTGGGGCAGCGGGTTGCCAGTCAGGTTCAGTGAAATGAAGATCGCTGGAATGGTGTAGGCGAAGATCAGCACAATGTACTGGGCAATCTGGGTGTAGGTGATGCCCTTCATGCCGCCAAACACGGCGTACATGAACACAATGCCCATGCCAATGTAAATGCCTGTTTCAGCAGACACGCCCAGGAACCTGGAGAAGGCCACGCCCACACCGGTCATCTGGCCAATCACGTATGTGATGGAGGCCACCAGCAAACAGATCACCGCCACGGTGCGGGCTGTTTGGGAGTAATACCGGTCGCCAATGAATTGCGGCACTGTGAACTTGCCAAACTTGCGCAAATAGGGTGCCAGCAACATGGCCAGCAGCACGTAGCCACCCGTCCAGCCCATGAGGAACACCGAACCACCGTAACCCATGTTGGCAATCAAGCCAGCCATGGAAATGAACGATGCCGCAGACATCCAGTCTGCCGCTGTGGCCATGCCGTTGGCCACGGGGTGCACGCCACCGCCGGCCACGTAAAACTCACCCGTGCTGCCTGCACGGGACCAAAACGCAATACCAAGGTACAGCGCAAAACTCAAACCCACGATGAC
>DASUEC010000051.1:0-8189 GCA_036275255.1 Limnobacter sp.
TACTCCCCATGCCCCAGGAAACGCTGAATGGCCAACAACGAAAAAACATCTGCGTAGAGCTCCGAGCCCAAACCGGGTGCGTGCACCTGCCTTTCGTTCACGTTCACCAACTGGTTGGCGCAATGGCCCACTTCATGGAAGAAGGCAAAATGGTGGGATTGTTTTTCGGTGAGATTGGCCTGACTTTTGAACAAGGCCCAAGCCCGCCAGCTTTGTGGATTGCTGTTGATGATCACAATGCATTGGGATTCCTGGACAAAGGCAACAAACGGAGAACTGCCACCTTTGTCCAGGGTGATCACACGCACAGGAAAACCCAACCAGTTGCCCAAGGCACCTTTTTGTTCCTCTGCAAGTGCCTTGGCGCGCTGCCATTCGGTGCTCACCGGCTCGATGGCTTGCGCCCAAGACGCGCCCCCCAGCAGGGTGAACATGCAAATCCAGACAAAACGAGAGAAACGTTTGGTAACCATTTAGAACCCCCTTTCGGAAGTTCTAACGGTCACCTTGAGCCGAATTCAGATAGCCTGCATGCCGTATGGAAGGGTCGGCACTCTGCCAAATATCAAGTCAGATATATTCCGACTGCCCGATTGGGGGGGCACAAAAAAAGGCCACCCGGAGGTGGCCTTCAATCGCATGCTGCTGGGGCTGATGCGCCCCTTGGGCTGGATCAGTTGTTGTTGCCGAAGATGTCCTCTTGGTCCCCTGTCTTGCCAATGATGTCCACCTTCGTGCCATCCTGGTTCACCAGTGAATCCACGCCCAGGTTGATCAGGTCCTGCAACTGATCGCCCGTCAGCGACAAGTCGCTTGTGTCCACCGCCAGCGTGATCTTCGCATTCTCCGCAAACAGTGCTTCGCCCGCATCCACCGCTCCGCTGCTGTCCGCATCGAACTTGCTGAGCAACTCGTCCAAGGCCGCGGCATCGGCCGCCTCCTCGCCCGTGAACTCGATGCCGGCCTTCACCGTCATCTTCACGCCATCGATGCCCAGCGTGTTGACCTCGGCTTCCGCTGCACTTGCATCCAGATCGCCCAGCTCGGCCAGTGTCTTGTCGGTCTCGGCGCGCAGCTTGTCTGCCGCTGCCAAGGCCTCCAGGCGCTCTGTGCCCATGTCGGTGATCGGGTTGTCCGTGTCGTACACCAACTCCCGGATGCCCGCATCATCAAACGCTTGGGCAAGGTCCTCGGCCTGCAGATCATCAAACGCGGTGCTGCCATCGTTGATGTTCTCCAGCTTGCTCAGGATCGTGCTCAGGTCGGCTTCGCTGTCGCCCACCTTGATCGTGCCACTGTCGGCACCCAAGGTGTCGAAGAACTCCGCTGCCGCTTCGTTGCTGCCAAAGCTGGCAATGAAGTCGTCGTCCACCTGCACGTTGCCCAACACGTTCTCGGCAAACGTGGGGATGCTGCTGCCGTCGAATTCGCTGATGCTGCTTGCGCCCACTTCCACGCTCAGTGTCTGGCCTGCCTGGCCTTGCAACACGTCCACGCCCAGCGCCGCCAGTGCCTTCAGGGTCAGCGGTGTATCCGCCAGTGAGGTGCCATCGGCGTTGAGCACCACGCTGGTCAGCGTGGTCACTTCGTCGCCGTCGATTGCGGTCACAAAGTCGTCTGCAAACACCAGGTCGGCGTTCTGTACGTTGATCGCCTCGGCCACCGACACACCCAGTGTGCCGCCGTTGGCCAGTGCCAGCCCATCAATGCCCAGTGCGGCAAGGGCGCTCAGCTTGCTGTTGTTGCCAAACTCTGTGGCCGCCGCAGACAGGCCAAGGGTCACGTCGTCGGCGCTGAAGAACTGCACGCCGTCTTCCTGCACCGCATCCAGGCTGAACCCTGCACCCAGCTCTACGTTCAGCTGCGCGTTGCCCATGGCGCTTGCCACCACTGTGTCAATGCCCAGTGCCTGCAAGGCCACCAAGCTCAGGCTCTTGTCTGCCAGTGTGGTGCCATCGGCAAACAGCACTGCGTTGGTCGCCAGCGTTTGCTCTTCACCCTCTTCATCCACCGAGGTGAAGTCGTCGGCCACCGTCAGGCCCACATCCAGCAAGGCTGCGGCATCGGTCTCACTCATCAACAGATTGCCACCATCAGTCAAGGCAATGCTGTCTACACCCAGGCTGGCCAAGCCGGCCAGGGCGTTCTTACTACCAGCCAGCGTGGTGCCTTCACTCTCCAAGCCCAAACCAGCGGTCACCTGCCCATCTGTGTCAAACACGGGATAAAGCTCTTGGTCTGGGTCTATGGCTCCCAGCTCAATGTCGATGTCGCCCGTGCCATCGCCAGCGCCTTTGATCACATCCACACCCAGCTCGGCCAGATTGGCCAGGGTCAAACCGTTGTCGCTGAGGGTTTCTCCGTCTACTTGCAGAAGTACGTTTGCTGCTGGCGCAAACATCATTCCACCGGCAATCGCGGTCTTGGCTTGCTCTTCAGTCAGAACAACATCGCCATCCTCGTCATCTTCGCCGTCGTCATCATCTTCGCCGTCGTCATCGTCTTCGCCGTCGTCATCGTCTTCGCCGTCGTCATCGTCTTCGCCGTCGTCATCATCGTCGTCGTCGTTCTGAGCGTCGTCTTGAATGTCCGCGATTTCTTCTAGAATGTCTTCAATATCGCCGCCCTCTTCAATCAGGTCGGCAATCTTGTCATTCAACATCGCCAGGTTGGTCAGCTTGCTAACTGCGTCGGCAGGCAAACTAATGCTCAACATGGGGTCTGCTTCTTTCAGCAAATTGATTGCTTCATTCAGAATGCCGACGAGAACTGCGCTGTCGGCCAGTGCCAGGGACTGGCCATTGTCTGCAGCTGCTTTCAACTGCTTTGCAATGGCGGCTGCTACAGCACTGGAATTGCCAGCGTTGCCCAGCAAACCGTCGCCCACGTCCATTAGGTTGGCTACCATTACACCGATGGCCTTAACCTTCAGTGCGGCAGCAGCAGCGGTTGATCCCGGCGTGGCGGATGTTGCAGCCTCTTCAGGGTCGAAGTTCAAAAGGTCTACACCACTGGGCAAACCCAATGCTGTTGCCAATGCGGCTTGTGCTTGTGCTGGTGTTTGCCCCTGCTCAACCAAAGATTGCACCAGAGTGGTCAACGGTGTAATCACTGTCGAGCCCGGTGGCGCTTTCAAAATGTTGGTGTAGGGTTTGCCGCTGTTGATATCAAAACCACCCATGGCAATAATGGGCGCTGTAGTATTGGTCAGCGGGGTAGCGAATTCAAAGCGACCATTGATGTCAGTCAATGTGCTTGGTTCGCCAGCGTCAAGGATGCCGTTGCCATTTAAATCCTGAAACACCGTTGCGCCGCGAACATAACCGTTAATCACCTCACCGGCTGTGGCCAGCGTGGGGCCAACCCCCGCCACCACTGCACCGCCGCCACCACCACCACCCGCGGCAGCCAAGCCCACAGCACCTGCACCGCCCACTACAGGGCCAATGCCCGCAGCTGCTGGCAACACTCCCTCGGTTGCCCCTGCAGCGGTGCCAGCGGTGGCACTTGCATCTGCCGCTTGTACCTTCTCCAGGTTGTTCAGCCGCGCTTGGGCAAACTCTTCTTCCAACTCGGGGCGGAAGCGTGCCAACTGCACATCGGTGAAGCCTGCGTCTTTCAACATGGCCAGCAGTTCCTTTTCGCTGATGCCTGCTTCCAAGGCCAAGGGGGTCAGTTTGGCGGCCAAAGCTTCTGCGGCAGGTGCAGTAAGCTCCGCACCAGCGGCCAACACCTGTTTTACATCAGCCAGCAAAGCGGCCTTGTCGGCGGCTTTCAACTTGGCACCGAGTTTTTCTACCAATTGTTCAGGCGTTAAATTAGCCGCGCTTGCCTGCTCCACCCAAGTGACTCCAAAGAGCAGGCCAAGCACTGCGGCTTTGGTCACCAAATCGCTTGAACGCCCGCTGTTGCGCAGGGATGCCAACAGGCGTTGAACACGTTGAATGTGAGCTTTTTTCATGTCTTAAATCCAATAAATCATAACGTTGGGGCTGCTAGCCGCTGTCAGCTTTTCACCGACATGCTGTAAGGCTTTGGTTAACGGCAATGCTACGAGTTATTACCTTCCACTTGAATGTCCCGATTCACGGTGATTTCAGCCCCCCCCGCGCAAAAAGGTTAACCACATTGGGTAGATACTCATTCCAATGCCTGAAACGCTTGAATTTGGCCCCAGCAATTGCTCAAACCACTTCTTACAACTGTGTAATACTTATTTAACCGGGTGTTTTGAAAAATATTGTTAAATTATCAAGCACCCCATTTTCGCGGTCTTCCTGATTACGAAGGGAGGTGAGATAGTTCGCGCTAGCGGCAGTGAAAAACTTTATTGGATTACAAATTAGCGATTGGGTTGCCCGCATGAGCATAGAAACGAACTACGTCACCGAGGAATACCGCATCGCAGAGCCTCTGGATCTGATTGCAATCTTGAGGGCCCTTCGGCACGAAAAGGGATATACCCAGCAACACATCGCCGACAACCTTCAACTGTCACAAAAAACGGTGTCTGCCCTGGAGCGCAACGCGCACAAAGCCAATTTCAGCAGCATCATTACTCTGCTGGATCTACTGGATGCTGAGCTGGTGATTCGCAAAAAGTATTGATCCAAAAAAAAGCCGCCCCTGCAGTGGGTGCGGCTTTTGTAAGGCGATGGGACTAATTTTTTACAATGTGCAAATTTTAATCCGACCCAAACAAATCACGCGTGTACACCTTGTACATCACATCTTCCAAATCAGGCGTCTGCCTGTTGGCCACAATCACATCGCACTCTTGCTTAAACTTTTGCAAGTTGCCCTCCACCCGGGAATTGAAAAACGCCTCCTCGGTTAACACTGGTTCATAGACAATCACTTCAATGCCCTTGGCCTTCAGGCGCTTCATGATGCCTTGCACAGAACTTGCGCGGTAGTTGTCCGACCCCGCCTTCATCACCAAACGGTAAATGCCCACCACCTTTGGATTGCGGTTCAAAATATCAAAGGCAACAAAATCCTTGCGTGTGCTGTTGGCATCCACCACTGCACGCATCAGGTTTTGGGGCACATTGGAGTAGTTGGCCAGCAACTGCTTGGTGTCTTTGGGCAAGCAATAACCACCATACCCAAACGATGGGTTGTTGTAGTGGTTGCCAATGCGGGGGTCCATGCACACCCCAGAAATAATTTGCCGTGTGTCCAGGCCATGTGCAATGGCGTAACTGTCCAGCTCATTGAAGTAGGCCACCCGCATGGCCAAATAAGTGTTTGCAAACAGCTTGATGGCCTCGGCCTCGGTGCTGCCGGTGAGCAACACGGGCACATCCTTGGCCAACGCCGCATTGGCCAGCAGTTGCGCAAATTTTTGGGCACGCTCACTTTGCTCCCCCACCACAATGCGGCTGGGGTACAGGTTGTCGTGCAGGGCCTTGCCCTCGCGCAGAAATTCTGGCGAGAACACCAGGTTATGCGTGCCAAATTTTTCACGCATGCTTTCAGTAAACCCAACCGGCACCGTGCTTTTTATAATCAACATGGCTTGGGGGCAAAGCGCCAAGGCGTCTGCAATCACCGACTCCACACTCTGGGTGTTGAAATAATTGGTTTGCGGGTCGTAATCGGTGGGGGTGGCAATAATCACATAGTCAGCGCCAGCATACGCCTCGGCCTTGTTTAAGGTGGCGCGCAGGTTGAGTACTGCAGTTGCCAAATAATGCTCTATTTCTTTGTCCTCGATGGGCGACTTGCGGGCATTGATCAAATCCACCTTGCGGGCATCAATGTCCAAGGCCACCACTTCGTTTTGCTGCGCCAAAAGCACAGCATTGGACAGGCCAACATAGCCTGTGCCTGCAATCGTAATTTTCATAGCTATTTACCAGTGACGTTGTTTGTTTACACTGAGCTTGGGCAACTTCAAATTGCCAGCCCAATGCATGCCTTCGGCTTCGATGTATTCGTGGGGTTTAACAGGGATGAGTGAGTAGTCCACCAAGGTGCATTGCGGTGGTTTACAAAAATCGGTGTTGCCAGAGTAATTGGTGGTGATCACTTCCAGGCCCAGCATGATGGCCTCTGCAATGCCACGGCCAAACCCTTCAGCGCGGTGAAGGGATAAAAACGCATCACAACACCGATACAAAGCCAGCAGGTCTGGCCGGCTCAAGGTGTTTTCTACAATGTAAATCCGGTCGTCTTGCGCGGCCAACAATTTCAGCGCTTCCCAATCGGGGTGATGCTTCTCGGGCCTGTGGGTTTTTATCACCAAACCCACTTTTTGTTTGCTGTATTTTTTGCGGCCAGCCGGGAAAGAATTCAAAAAGGCACGGATGCAGTCGTGCGGATTTTTGCGATACACCGACGAATGCAAATCGAATGAGAAGCAAAACAGCTTGGCCTGCTCGGGCAAACCAAAATCGGCCCGACCCAGCGGGCTGATTGGCCCCAACTCCACATGCAAGGGCACCACCGTCACCGGCTTGCTGCACACGGGTGCCAAAGCATTGTGAATATGCTGTGTGGCCACCCACACCTCATCGATCAATTCGTTAACGGGCAACCAGCGGGTGGGCCACTTGTTGAGCTCCCACGGCCAGTAGGCAATGTTGTGCCGGCCATAAAATTGTTGCCCGCCTTGAAAACAAAAATACCGTGCTGTTTCGGTGGCGGTCATGCAAAACAAATTGATGCTGTATGGCCCCTCTTCCACCACATGTTGGTGCATGGCGTAGTCGTTTTGTGGAATGGTCGCACCCGGTGCAAAATTCACCATACAGAATGGAATGTCCAATTTTTGCAATGCACGGGCTGTCATGCGGGCGTCTTCACCAATGCCCAACTGCCCATAGGCGTAACCAATCACATTCACACCAAAAGGTCGCTGGTCCACGCTGGCCCTGCCCTGCCGCACCATCGCCTTAAACCCGGCTGGCATGGGGCGCACCCCCACGTGCACCTTGGCGATATTGGCCAAGCCGCCCTTGCCCGCATGCTGAAAGGTTTTTTTAAACCAGGCCTGATAGGCCAGCTCGTCGCGCGGCAGCACAAATTGCTGTGGCAGTTCCTGAGCGCTTAAATACACCACCGCCTCGAGCACAGTCAGCCTGCGCCCTTTGAACAGCTTTTTTTCACAAAACTGAATAAACTCAGGTTCGTCTTGCAGGCACACGTTCACATCGTTGGCCGAGCGCACCAGCCAAGCCACAAACTCAAACAAACCCTGCTCATCGGCCAGGTTGAATTTTTCTTGCAGATCAACGCGGCATTGGTAAATCAAGTTGGCCACCCAGGGCAAATCTTGTTGCCCGATGGCCAGGGTGCCGCCCACCTCTTCAAAACCGGCCAGCGCGCGAACTTCTTCCAGATCACTGCTCAGAAGATACTCTGCGGCCTTGTTCAAAAACCCAGTGAGGTCTGTGTTGGGGTCGTGCTGACGCACCTCGTGAATTAAATTTTTTGCCCAGTTGGGCCCCACATAGCCCAAGTGCTTTTTAAGCACCGCCATGCCTTCAAGCGCCACTGTTTGGCGGTTGCGGGCAGTGATGGTGTTGGCATGCAATCGGCTATTGGCCAACAGCGCATCGATAAAACCAACACGGTCTTGGTGCTGAGTAAATACACGCAACCAATATTCAAAATCGAAAGACGCTCTGAGTGATTCATCCAGTGGGCCCAACTCTTCCCAAAGCTGTTTTTTAAAAAACACCGTGGGTTGGCAAATAAAGCAACCCGCTTGGAATCGATCCACCATCACGGTGGGCGGCAAGGTGGGGTACAAACCGAGGGGAGAACCCACCTCGTCCACATGTTGCCCTTGGCCGTACAACATGAGCCAGTCTGGGTTATGTTCAAAGGCGTTCAACACCTGCTCAAACACCCCTGGGGCGTAAAAGTCATCGGCGTTGATCCAGCCCACCACCTGCCCCTGTGCTGCAGCCAAAGCCTTGTTCAGGGCTTGAGCGGGCCCAGTGTCTTTGCCTGCCAGCACTTTGATGCGTGCATCCCTCTGTGCCAGGGATTGCAAAAATTCCAAGGTGCCATCGGTTGAAAGGCCGTCTGCAATCACCAATTCCATGCTCACAATGGTCTGGCTCAGCACAGACTCCACCGCCTGCTCCACAAATGCCCGCTGGTTAAGACTGGGCATGACAATCGACAACACAGGCACTTGCTTCATGCAGCCTGGCCAAACCACCCCAGCGCAACAC
>DASUEC010000052.1:0-4528 GCA_036275255.1 Limnobacter sp.
TCAATCTCCCGGTCAAACACCGACAAGGCACCAAAGAAAAAACACACCATCAGCACAAAACCCAGCACCAAACCAAACCAGGTGTGCACCCAGCTCATCGACAACCTGAAATTGTTGAGCACAACAAAACTCCCCTACGCCAGCAAAGCCTGCTGAATGCCCCAGGCGGCCAGCGTCATGACTGCCCCGCCTCCGGCCAATGCCAGCCAAACACGGGCCATGCTGCCATGGGCAAAAGCCCACAGAAAGACGCCCAGATAAACCAGAAAAGACAGCATCAGCACACCGGTTTCCGCCTCGTGAAAACCCACGCCCAGCGCAACCAGACCAGCCATGCCTGCGGCTGTGAAGCCCCATGTGAATGCATAACCGCCTAGCACGGCTGCGCCAATTCTGCAAAAAATGCGAAGCAAAGGCAGTTGGGCTTGTGTTGAGCGAATCATGTGTTGACACCTTGAATGATTAATAATGATAATCATTATTAATTACCAAATCAACACAGGGTGTGCAAAATGCATGGTCACATGGATGATTTCAATCCCGGCAAGCCGGGCACAGGGCAGAAACCTCGATCTCTTCAGAGGCAATGGTGTAGCCCCGCTTCCCAAGAGACTGGAGCAATGCGTGGGTGGCGGCCTGGTCATCAAGCTCCTCCACCCCATTGCACTTCGGGCACACCAAAAACAGACCCGGATGGGCATGGGCGTGGCAACCCTGCGCACAAGCGCGAAACACGTTCACCTTGCTGATTTTGTGCACCAAGCCATGGGCCATCAAAAAGTCCAGCGCCCGATAAACCGTTGGCGGAGTGGCACCCGCCTTGAAGGCCTTCACCTGGTCCAGCAGGTCGTAGGCCTTCAGCCCCTGAGGCGCTTTGTACAGCAGCTCAAGCACCATGCGGCGCGTGGGTGTCAAGGCCACACCCGTGGCTTCACAATGCTTCTGTGCAGTGCGGATTGCCGAATCAAGCTGCCTCAGTGTTGGTGATGCCTTACTCATGATGCGAACGTCGTAATGTTATATTATATCAATCTTGATTCTAACAAGCAGTAGCCATGTGGACCAGCAGTCTGTTACATCGCCTGGCATGGGCCGGGGCGGCGCTCAGCACCATTGTAATGGCAAGCCTGTGGGCCCTGTCATGAAAAGCGTGCTGTTCAAGCTCAACAACCTCACCATTGCGCACGCGGGCCACCCGGCCGTTCATCACCTGGATGGCGAGTTCAAGGCGGGTCAGTTCACAGCCATTGTGGGGCCCAACGGCGGGGGCAAAAGCACCTTGCTCAAGGCGCTTGCGGGTGTACACACCCGGTTTGAAGGGGATATCCATGCCCCCACCGCCCCAGCCATTGCCTACCTGCCCCAAGTGGCGGGGCTCAATCTGGACGTGCCTTGTGCAGTGCAGGAGCTTGTTGCCATGGGCTTGTGGCCCGAGCTGTCGTGGTTTGGCCGCCTGCGCCGCACACACTTTCAGCGCATACAGGCCGCGTTGGCCCGAGTCGGCTTGGTCGGGTTCGAAAAGCGCCTGCTAAGCGAACTGTCATCGGGCCAATTGCAAAGGGCGCTGTTTGCAAGGCTGATTGTGCAAAACGCCGATGTGATTTTGCTTGATGAGCCCTTCAACGCCATGGACAGCCACACCCAGGCCGACCTCACCGACCTGCTGTGCCAATGGCGCAGCGAGCACAAAACAGTGATCGCCGTGCTGCATGACCATGCCCTGGTCAATGCCCATTTTGAGCAAACGCTCTTGCTGGCACGCAAGGCAATTGCCTGGGGAGACACCGCACAGGTGCTGCGAGCCGAGCAACTGTTTCAAGCCCGGCAAATGGCCCAAGCCTGGGACTCCAACGCGAGCCGCTGCACGCAACAAGCCGCTCAGCCACTCGGCGAGGTCGCCTGATGATCGATCCATTTCTTGAGTTTTCTTTCATGCGCCGTGCCTTGGTGGCGGTGTTTGCGCTGGCCCTGTCTGCGGCACCCCTCGGCTGCCTGCTCATGGTGCGCCGCATGAGCCTGGTGGGCGACGCCATGTCGCATGCCATGCTGCCCGGTGCAGCCCTTGGGTTTCTGGTGGCCGGGCTTTCCTTGCCTGCCATGAGCATTGGCGGCTTTGCGGCTGCGCTGCTGGTGGCCCTGGGTGCAGGGTTTGTCACCCGCAACACACAGCAACGCGAAGACACCAGTTTTGCTGCGCTTTACCTGATTGCACTGGCCATGGGCGTGGTGCTTGTGTCCAGCGGCGGCACCCAAATCGACTTGATGCACCTGCTGTTTGGCAGTGTGCTGGCGGTGGACGACGCCGCGCTGCTGCAAATTGCGGTGGTGTCTGGTTTGAGTTGCATCATGCTGGCCCTGTTTTATCGCCCCCTGGTGATGGACAGCCTGGACCCCGGATTTGCCCAGCGCATGGGCCGAACAGGCGCCTACACCCACGCCCTGCTGATTGTGTTGATGGTGGCCAACCTGGTGAGCGCGTTTCATGCACTGGGCACACTCATGGCCATTGGGCTCATGATGCTGCCGCCTGCAGCCGCAAGGTTCTGGTGCAAAACCCTGCCCGGCATCATGGGGCTGGGCGTTGCCTTGGCCATGGTCAGCGGCTTTGCCGGGCTTGCTCTGTCTTACCACCATGCCTTGCCCTCTGGCCCCAGCATCGTGCTGTTTGCCGGGGCGCTGTATTGCATCTCGATGGCCGTGGGCCCGCATGGCAGCGTGCGCATGGCCCTTCGCAAACCCAGATTCCACACCACCGCTTGATTCCTTTCCATGCAAAGACGCTCTTTTTTACATGCAGCCGCCTCCCTGGGCCTGGCCATGAGTTGGCCGGCCAAAGCACTGGCCACTGGCAATGCCCCCCAGGTTCTGGCCAGCTTCTCCATTCTTCAAGACATTGTTCGGCAGGTGGCGCCTGCACAATTCACCGTTCACGGCCTGGTTCCAGCCAACGCCGACGCCCATGTGTTTTCACCCAAACCACGCGACGCGCGCCTGCTTGCACATGTTGACCTGGTGTTTTTCAATGGTTTGGGGTTTGAGGGGTGGTTTAACCGGTTTGTAGAATCGGCTGGCTACAAAGGGCCCGTGGTGCAAGTAAGCAGGGCCATCGAACCCCGGCGCACCCGCAAAGGCAACCCAGATCCACATGCGTGGCAAAGCCTGTTGCACGGGGCTGCATATGCCAACGCAGTGGCCGATGCACTGGCCCAAAGGCACCCGGCCCATCAGGAAGAAATTCGGTCACGCGCTGCCCGTTACAGCACCTTGCTGCTTGCCGAACACGACCGCATTGTGCAGGCATTTGCAGCCTTGCCCGCCACACAGCGCCGGGTGATCACAGCGCACGACGCCTTCGCCTATTTCGGCGAGGCCTATGGCGTTGAGTTTTTTGCGCCCCAAGGCTGGAGCACCCACAGCCAGCCATCGGCCAGTGCCGTGGCCAAACTCATACGCCTGGCCAAGCAAAAGCAGGTGAAGGGTATTTTTCTCGAAAACATGAGCGATGCGCGCCTGATCGAGCGCATCGCCAGCGAATCGGGCGCACGCGTTGGCGGAACCCTTTATTCCGACGCCCTGTCTGACCCACAAGGCCCTGCGCCCAGTTATCTGGAGATGTTCCGTCACAATGCGTCTACCCTGTTGAACGCACTCCGTGTTTAAGTCCCTCAACGCCCTTTTGGAGAATCACATGAAACAGACCTCCCGAGCAGCCCTGTTCGCCATCGCCGCATTTGGTGCAAGCGGCACAGCCCTGGCCGGGCCTCACCACCATGAACATGGCGTGGTGCGGCTGGATGTGGCTGTGGATGGGCAACAGCTCAGCGTGCTGCTGCAATCGCCACTGGACAGTTTTGTGGGCTTTGAACGCGCGCCCCGCAACGATGCAGAAAAAAAACGTGCCGAGGACGCGCTGCGCCTGTTGCGTGAAGGCACACCCGTGCTGACACCCAACGCCGAGGCACAATGCACGCTCCAACAGGCCACGGTGAATGCCCCCGTGCTGGAGGGCAAAAGCAAACCCAAGGATGGCCATGCAGACCTGGAGGCTGAATACCAGTTCACATGCGCCAGCCCAGAGCAACTCAAACAGCTCAAAACCGGTTTTTATGCAAACTTCAAGCACACCAAAAAAGTGGAAGTGCAATTGGCTGGGCCAAAAGGCCAGAGAAAGGTCAGCCTGAGCAAAGCCCAGGCCACCGTGCAGTTTTAAGACGGGCGGCCAATCTTATAGGTTGGCCCCCAGCACCAGCGACACAAAGTCGCGGTCTTTGAAGGGATCGAAGTAAGCCTTGTCGTTGAACATGCTGTAGTTCACCTCGGCAAAATAACGGGCCGACTGAATTTCTGCACGCAGGCCAAGGCCCAGGTTCATGCGATCTTCCAGAAAGAGCCCGTCTGCCGAATAACCCTTGATGTCGTGCGAGAAAAACACGCGCGGCAGCAATGTTACGCCAAACAAGGCGTCGGGGTATGTGAATGCCGCCAGCACGCGGTAGCCAAAGGCTGTCTCGGTGGCATAACCATCCAC
>DASUEC010000053.1:0-4479 GCA_036275255.1 Limnobacter sp.
ACTTTGTAAAAACGGGCAACACTGTAGTGGCCGTACTCGTGAATAAAAACCAAGAGGCCAAGGGCTAACAGGAAGGACAACAAAGAATTCAACATTTAAATGACCCGTTTGGACAAAGCTTGGGCGCACACAAGGGCCTGCTGACGAACCAGTCGGTCCAGCTCGAAAGCATCCTCCAGGCTCGCGACCCGATGCGCACCAAATTGTGCCATGCATTGCTCGGTGATGCGAACGATGTCCATGAAACCGATTGCCTCCTTGAGAAACAAGTCGACAGACACCTCATTGGCTGCATTGAATACCGGGGCCTGCGTGTCGGCCTGCCTGAGGGCTTCAAAGGCCAAACCGAGCATTGGGAAACGGGACAGGTCTGGCTCCTCGAAATGCAGTTGCGCAATTTTTGCCAAATTCAACCTTGGGGATCCCGACTCGATGCGATCGGGCAAACCAAGCACATGGGCAATCGGTGTGCGCATGTCCGGGCAGCCCAGTTGGGCAAGAACGCTGCCATCTTTGTATTCAACCATGGAGTGAACGATGGACTGGGGATGAATGAGCACAGACAGCTGACTGGCGGGCAAACCAAAAAGCCACAGCGCTTCAATCAACTCAAGGCCCTTGTTGGCCATGGTGGCGCTGTCAACGGAAATCTTTCTACCCATCACCCAATTTGGATGTGCAATCGCCTGCGCTGGCGTGACGGTGTGGAGCTCAGACTGAGGCTTGGTTCGGAAGGGTCCGCCTGATGCCGTTAGAATCAGCCGCTCAATGCCACAACTGGATGCCGTGTTCACATCAAAACCGGCTGGCAAGCATTGATAAATCGCGTTGTGCTCAGAGTCCACGGGCAAGAGCTGTGCGCCAGAAACCCGGCAGGCCTCCAACATGAAACGCCCCGCCAACACCAATGACTCCTTGTTGGCAAGCAATACGCGTTTGCCAGCCTGCAAAGCGGTCAGGGTTGGCTTAAGACCCGCAGCGCCAACAATTGCAGCAACCACCGTGTCGACTTCACTGCTCTGGCAGAGATCTGCCAGCGCTTCCCCAGCCAGAACCTGGGGGCAATAGCCCAGTTGCGAATGAAGCTGGTTGCTCAAGCCACGGGAATGCCACTCGTGGAAGGCCGACTCGTTGCAAACAACCAGCACGGCTGGGCGGTGCTCAACAGCCTGTGCATACAGCCGGTCGATGTTGCCACCAGCCACCAAGCCATGAACTGAAAAACGCTCAGGGTGCCGCGACACCACATCCAGGGTGTTGACCCCAATCGTGCCTGTGGCGCCTAGAATAAGAAGTGACTGCTTACGCACCATGGGTACCTGCTACACCGTGCCGATAAAAACAAGCAACACTGCGAGGGGCAAGACGGGCAACTGTGCATCAATCCGGTCAAGCACGCCGCCATGACCCGGCAACAGGTGACTGCTGTCTTTGATGTTTGCGCGGCGCTTGAGCATGGACTCAAAAAGATCCCCCACAATGCTGAAAGCACTGAGCACGATCAACCACACTGTGAACACCAAGGGATGCCAACGCTCCACGGCCTGCACCTGCCATGTTTGGGTCAACAATGGCCAGTGATCTGCTGCAAATACAACAAACCAGCTCAAAAGCACCACACTCACAGTGCCACCGACAGCCCCCTCCCAGCTTTTGCCAGGAGAAATGCTGGGCGCCAGTTTGTGTTTGCCAAAGGTTTTACCGAACACGTATGCAAAAATATCAGCAGCCCAGCAAATGGCGACCAGACTGAGCAGATAAATCACGCCACCCTGTTTGGCCAAAACAAGCGCCACCCCGGCGGCGCACATCAGCACCCAACCAACGCCAGCAAACAGCCCAGTCTGTTGCAGCGCCCCAATTTGAACACGGCGCAAACACCAGGGGGCAAAGGCAACCCAAAAAACCCCGGACAGGGCCATGAGTGGCGCGCCATAGGTGGTGAGGGGCAAGGTCATGAAAATCAGACAGGCCAAGCCAGCACTGCCAATGGCATACGCAGGCGCCCAAGCGGCAAGCACTGGATGGAATCTGGCCCACTCCCAAAACCCGGCCAGCAACACCAGAAGTACGAAAAGATCCCAGCCCAGATCACCGCCATACGCCAGCACGGCAAAAAGTACCAAGAGCAAAACCACAGCCGTGATCACTCGGGTTTTCAGCATTTTGTTGTCTCGGGTGCGAGACGATCACATGGAAGAGCTCTTGACCTCGGGAGCGCCGGGGTCCAGTTGCTCAGAAGTTCTTCCAAAGCGCCGTTCTCTGTTGTTATAGGAATGAATGGCTTCTAGCAACATTGGCTTGCCAAAGTCGGGCCAGTATTTGTCTGTAAAATAAAACTCAGTGTACGCCAATTGCCACAAGAGAAAATTGGAAACCCGCTGCTCTCCCCCTGTGCGGATGAACAAATCAGGCTCTGGACTGCCTTGCAGACACAGGTGCTGCGCCAAGTCCTGCTCGGTGATCCTGCCAGGCGTCTTTGCCAGCTCTGGCTGGCTTGTTAACATGGAACGCATGGCTTGCAAAATGTCCCAGCGGCCACCATAGTTTGCGGCCACGTTCAAGAAAAGCCTGGTGTTGTTCTTGGTCAGCGCCTGCGCAGACTCAATGGCTGCCTGCAATTCAGGTTCAAAAGCGGAGGTGTCGCCGATGATGCGAAGACAGATGTTCTCCCGATGCATGGACTCCACATCGCGCCGGAGTACACGTATGAACAGCCGCATGAGGAGTGATACTTCCTCAGGCGGCCTGCGCCAGTTCTCGGAAGAAAAGGCAAACAGGGTGAGGTGCTCCACGCCGAGCTCGCAACAGGCCTGCACGGTTCGACGGACCGCATCCACGCCCTTTTTGTGACCTGCAACACGCGGCAAGAGGCGACTTTTTGCCCAGCGTCCATTGCCATCCATCACGATGGCAATGTGCTTGGGAATGGTGGACGTCTCGGGGACTTCCAGGGTCGAACTCGTGAAGTTGGGCATTGTGCGGGCTTAAACCGTCATGATTTCGGCTTCTTTTACCTGCAACACCTGGTCCACCTCTGCCACGTACCGATCTGTGAGTTTCTGAATGTCGTCTTGTGCACGGCGCTCATCGTCTTCTGAAATTTCTTTGTCCTTCACGAGCTTTTTAAATGCCTCGTTGGCGTCGCGGCGCAAGTTACGAATGGCAATCTTGGTTTGTTCGCCTTCGCCTTTGATGAATTTGGTCAGTTCTCTGCGGCGCTCTTCGGTAAGCGCTGGCATGGGGACACGAATGGTCTCGCCCATGGAGGCCGGGTTCAGCCCCAAATCAGACTCTCGAATGGCCTTCTCGATTGCATTGACCATGTTTTTTTCCCAAGGCTGTACCGTGATGGTGCGGGCGTCAGCCAAGCTTAAATTGGCAACCTGGGAAATCGGCACCAGCGAGCCATAATACTCCACCTGCACATGGTCCAAAATACCGGTGTGTGCACGGCCAGTTCGCACCTTTTGGAGGTCAGTTTTCAGGGATTCAATGGACTTGGCCATTTTCTCATCGGTGGTCTTGCGGATATTGGCAACGCTCATGATTGTGTACTCACTGCAAAATTGACTGAATGGCTTGATCCATGCATTACATGTGGACCAAGGTGCCTTCGTTTTCGCCGGTGACAGCCCTGTAGAGCGCACCGGGTTTGTTGATCGAAAACACTCGGATCGGGAGCTTCTGGTCGCGACACAAAGCGAAGGCCGTGGCGTCCATCACCTCGAGATTCTTGGAGATTGCTTCATTGAAGGAAATGTTCTCATAGCGAGTCGCGCTGGGGTCTTTCTTGGGATCGGCTGTGTATATGCCGTCCACCTTGGTGGCTTTCAACACCACTTCCGCGCCAATCTCTGAACCCCGCAGGGCGGCGGCGGTGTCGGTGGTAAAGAAGGGATTGCCAGTGCCGGCAGCAAAAATGACGATCTTGCCCTCTTCCAGATACCGTATGGCCTTTGGACGGATATAGGGTTCAACCACTTGCTCGATGTTGAGCGCGGACTGCACGCGGGCTTCGACGCCAGCGCGGCGGAATGCATCCTGCAGAGCCAGGGAGTTCATGACGGTGGCCATCATGCCCATGTAATCAGCGGTCGCACGGTCCATGCCTGCGGCGCCTGGAGCGATGCCCCTGAAAATGTTGCCCCCGCCGATCACCACAGCCATTTCCACACCCAGCGCGGCCACTTCCGCAACTTCGGCCACCATCCTTTCAATGGTTTGGCGATTGATGCCGTAGGAGTCTTCGCCCATCAGGGCTTCGCCTGACAATTTGAGTAACACACGCTTGTATGCTGCCATTCACGCCTCTTGTCCGATCACTGTGAGGATTCTATAACGTAAAGGGTGCCCAATTGGATACACACCCAAAGAAAAAGGGGCTTCTCACCCAGAGAAACCCCTTTGTGACGTGAAGAATTAACGTGCAGCGGCAGCGGCCTGTGCAGCCACTTCAGCGGCAAAATCGTTCACCTT
>DASUEC010000054.1:0-4962 GCA_036275255.1 Limnobacter sp.
TATGCCCTTGTTGATTTCGTCGGTGATTGAGCACGCGGCTCGCCACCATCCCAAGGTGGAAATTGTCTCCCGCCGCACCGAGGGAGACATTCACCGCACCAATTATGGAGAAGTCACTGCACGGGCAAAGCAACTGGCCAACAAACTCACCGAGGTGGGTGTTCAGCAGGGCGAAAACATTGCAACGCTGGCATGGAATGGTTATCGGCATGTGGAGATTTACTATGCTGTGTCTGGCATGGGGGCTGTCATCCATACGCTGAACCCAAGGCTTTTTCCTGAGCAATTGGTTTACATCATCAACCATGCCAAGGACACCACCGTGTTTTTTGACACCACGTTTGCCCCCCTGGTCAAAGCCATCGCGCCGGCGTGCCCCACAGTCAAGCGCTGGATTCAGATGTGCGATGAAACGGCCATGCCTTCTGAGCCAGCAGTGCCTGGGTTGATCAATTACGAAGCCTTCATCAAAGGTGCCTCCACCACATTTGAATGGCCCGAGCTGGATGAAAATCTGGCCAGCGGCCTGTGCTATACCTCAGGCACCACCGGAAACCCCAAAGGGGCGCTGTATTCCCACCGCTCCACGGTGCTGCATGCCATGGCGGCCAGCACGCCCGATGCTTTGGGCCTTTCCAGCCGTGACACCATTTTGCCTGTGGTGCCGATGTTCCATGTGAACGCGTGGGGCATCCCATACATTGCAGCCATGGTGGGCGCCAAAATGGTCATGCCGGGTGGTGCATTGGACGGCGCGTCCATTTATGAGCTCCTTGAAAAAGAGAAGGTAAACTTTTCCGCAGGTGTGCCCACCGTTTGGCTGGGCTTGCTGACCCATGTTCAGCAAAATAACTTGAAGTTCAGCACATTTAACCGCACGGTGATTGGCGGATCGGCTGCGCCTGCAGCCATGATCAAAACCCTCAACAGCCTGGGTGTGGAAGTGATTCATGCCTGGGGAATGACGGAGTTGTCCCCCCTGGGCACGGTCTGTCGTTTGAAAGCGAAACACGCAGACTTGCCCTTGGAGGCCCGGCAAAAAGTGCTTGAGAAGCAGGGCACAGCCATTTACGGCGTCGACATGCGCATCGTGAATGACGACGGGGAGGACTTGCCTTGGGATGGGGAGGCATTCGGCGACCTCCTGGTTCGCGGCCATTGGGTGGTCAACAGCTACTACGGCGGCGATGGGGAAAAGGCTTTTACAACCGACAAAAACGGCAAGCGTTGGTTTGCCACAGGCGATGTGTCCAAAATCGACCGGGATGGCTACATGCAGATCACGGACCGAAGCAAGGATGTGATCAAGTCAGGTGGCGAATGGATCAGTTCGATTGACCTGGAGAACGTGGCCATGGCGCACCCTGCCGTGCATGAAGCGGCTGTTATTGCGGTCAAGCACCCCAAGTGGGACGAGCGCCCCTTGGTGGTGGTTGTAAAAAAGCCGGGGGCCGAGTTGGGCAAAGAGGAATTGCTCAAGTTTTATGAAGGCAAAGTGGCCAAATATTGTTTGCCCAATGATGTGGCCTTCGTGGATGAGTTGCCACACACAGCCACGGGTAAAATACAAAAACTTAAACTGCGCGAGCAGTTCAAGGACTATGTATGTCCCGTTTAACTTTTGAGCAACAATCATGATCAAGCACATCGTATTTTGGCAATTCAAGGATGAGGCCCTGGGCAATACCAAAGCACACAACATGCAGTTGGTGAAGGAAAAACTTCTCGCATTGAAAGGCGTGATCCCTGGCATGCTCGAGATTGAAGTGGGCTTGGGTGGTGCTGAGCTTGAATGCACCTACGATGTGTGCCTCTACACTGTGTTTATTGACAAAGCAGCGCTGGATGGTTACCAAATCCACCCGGCGCATGAAGAAGTCAAGCAATTGATTGGGCAGGTACGCAGCGCCCGCCAATGCATGGATTACGCGGTGTGACTCAGCTGGTGTTGCAGGCGCACCGTGCCTGCAACATCGCCTGAGGGTGCGTAAGTCCACTCTGTAAAATACAGTCGACCATCGCTGCGCAAAGCCACCAAGGCACTTGTGCGTGTGCCATACAATGGCGACACAATTTTTGCGGCAGACAACATTTTTTCCCACTCATAAGGCACACCCGTGTCGGGAAGCTCTTCGTCTTTTGCTTGTGTGGTGGAGCCCAAGGCCTCAAAAGCCATTGCCTCCAGGGTCATGGCATCGACTGTCTTGCCCGGCGAGCTTCCTCCCTCGCCAGATTTTGCCCCACAAACCTGTTTCAGAATGTGGTCTAGGTCATGTTTCAAACGCTGCGCTTTGGGCCAGGGCTCGTTCAAAGCGCCATTGGAGAGGGCATGCAGACCATGTGTGAGAGACCATCCGAAAGGAAGCGACGCCGTTTGATTGGTGTAGTACCTAAGCCTCACCTGCGCCTGCCCATGAGCATCCAACAATTGCCCGGCAAGCAGGTTGAAGCCACTGTAGATGCTCGCCTGCTGCGGTGTCGGGATCTTTCCCCTCAGTGCATCCAGCACCAATTGCCCTCTGGAGGGCGCTGACTCCCCCCGAATCAATCCCGAATTGCGCACATTGGTGAGCAGGGCGAAGTTGCCGCAAGCATCCACGCACAACCAGCTGCCTGCCGATTGAAGATCTTTGCCGGCGAGCAGGGGTGGGTGGGTGTTGGGCCAGACGTGCAACGGTGCGCTGGGCCGTTGATGAAACTCATCCCGGTTGGCCAGCACCAGCAGTGGCCATTGCGGGTGCGCATGAATTGCAATGGCTGCAAGGCACATGATGGAGTTAACCTTCGAGCTTGCAAAATACTTCACTGTGGCGTTCAACAGGCACAGCCATGCGCTGGAATGCCGTGGCCACCAAGGGCTGTATCTGCTCAAGAAATTCAAGCGCTGCATGGCTGGCCATTGGACCAGGAACCAGCACCTCCATCAGGGTGTGATAGGGTTTGCCGCTCTCGATGCGTTCAAAAAGTTCACCAGTGGCCAATTGTTGCGATGCCAGCAGACCAAACAACATGCGAGCGCAGCTTTTTGCAGCCTCCAGATGCGCAGCCTGCACCCGGTAGTACACAAAGTAATGGGTGTTATTGTTCATCAGGCAGCGTCGAAGAGATTGCCCTTTTGATTGACATCGTACGGGGGCGATGTGACTTGAAGATCTATTCTGGAATCTCCCTGCATGATGTAAAAAACGTTGCCCAAGGCCAAGGCGTCCTCTGACAAAAGCTCCACCAACAAATGGTGCTTGCCCATGTGTGTCAGTGTGTTGATCACCAAGCCCGCTGGCTCATTGGTTTTGCCCGCTTGCCACACATCGCTGGCAGCTGGAATTGGCATTTCGTGAATTGCGCTGGCCAGAAAGGCGCGACGTTTGACTTTGCCCAGGTAGTGGCTGCGGGCCACAATCTCCTGACCGGGGTAGCAGCCCTTGCTGAAGCTGACACCACCAACAAGATCAAAATTAACCGCCTGTGGAATAAACATTTCTACAGTGGCTTGGCTTATGTAGGCCAAGCCAAGCTGTTGCAAGGCCAATTCAAACGCATCGTCCCCCCCTTCACCGGGGTCGGCGCGGTGTGTTGCCGCAGGCTGTAACAAGAACCCGGGAAGGCCTGCAGGCAAACTGCGCAACGCAACCAAGGCACCGCCATCCTCACGCCACACAACGCGCATGGGCCCCATGACCTCGGCGTTTGGCAAAAAGGAGAGGGCGTATTCCGCGCATGCGTTACGCACCTTGCATTTGCTGCGCAACACAAACATCGACAGGCGTTTCACCAGCGCCTCAATGGTGTCTGTGCGTGTCACCAAAAGCACCCGGTTGCCCTGTCGCAAGACAAAAAAACTACCCAGCATGCGTCCTTTGGCTGTGCACAAGGCTGCCAGGCGTACCTGGCCCTCTCCCATGCCGGCAACGTCATTGCTCAATTGTGCTTGCAGAAAACTCACTGCATCATCGCCTTCTACGGCGATCACGCCCCAGCGGTTCATTACTTGGGATGTCATGGCATATTCCTTCGAGTCTTGAAAAGATTCCCGCTATCATTCCTAGGTTTCCAATATTGTAGTGGCTTCTGGTAAGGTCTCGCCTTGCCAAACCACCGCTTGCACAACTCCATGCCCAAGACACCCTATTCAACCAGTGGCAAACCGCCCAAGCGCCAGAAAAAAGCAGGCCAGGGAAGGCCGGGGTATGGTCTTGCGCGCCCGCTGCGCTGGCTCACACGCCTTGCTTGCGTCGGGTTCGTGCTGTTGATGGGGGCAGTCGCTGCAGTGTACTTTGCCCTGTCGAGCAGCATTGAACGCAGTGCCGAGGTTCTGGATGTGCATGTGAGCGCCGGTCAGGGAGCTCGGGCCATCTCCCGCGAATTGAATGCACAAGGACTCGCTGTCAACCCCGACCTGTTTGTTTTGGCCACACGGCTCAAAGGGGTGGCTGCCCAACTCAAGGCGGGGCGCTATGAGGTCCCCCCCAATACCGACACCTTGGCTTTGGTTGACCTGCTGAGCAAAGGGCAGGGCTTGCTCAACACCGTTGCGCTGGTGGAAGGGTTTACAGCAACAGCCCTGCTTGAAAAGCTTCGACAACAATCCGACCTCGTGGACGACCTGGCCGGCATGGGGGCTGAGGACATTGGACGGCACTTCAATTTGCCAGGTCAGCATCTGGAAGGGTGGATTTACCCTGACACGTACAAGTATTCACCCGGTTCAACACTGTCTGAACTGCTCCAACGGGCCATACGCCTGCAGCAAGCCGAACTCAACACAGCCTGGGCTGGGCGAGCCAGCGATTTGCCTGTTCAATCTGCCTATGATTTGTTGAAGCTGGCGTCGATTGTTGAAAAAGAAACCGGCATGGCTGCTGACCGTCCCAAGGTGGCCAGCGTGTTTGTCAATCGGCTGCGGGTTGGCATGCTGCTACAGACCGATCCCACGGTCATTTATGGCCTGGGCGAGCGCTTTGA
>DASUEC010000055.1:0-5243 GCA_036275255.1 Limnobacter sp.
GTGAAAGGCATGTTGTTTCAGGAACTGGATGCCGTGCGTGTGAAGGGCAAAAACGAGCCTGTATCCATTTTTGCGCCTGTGTGCGAAAAGGCAGGCGCCACCGATGCCATTCAGGCAGAGCTGGCCCACTGGCAACGCTTCCTGGCGCTGTTCAGGCAGCAAGAGTTTGATGCGGCTTTGCAGGTGCTTAACGATCTGGCCGATCAAGCGCAGAGCCATGTGCTGAATCCGACACTCACGGAGCTGTATCAAGCACGCATTGAATATTTCAGAACCCAACCCCCCGGTGAGGGTTGGGACGGTGTAACAACTTTTGACACCAAGTAGGCCAAAACGCCGACGGAGCGATCATTCCAGCGTGCTTTGGCGCACCAGGTATTGCTCCGGGGAAACCCGCATTGCTGCACCGGTGGGGCAGGCCCGCACACAGGCTGGGCCGCCGCTGGCACCAGCACACATGTCGCACTTCACCGCTTTTTTAATGGCATTGGGGTCGTACTCTGCCTCTCGTTGACCTGGTTTGTCCCCCAGGCCGAACAACAGCCAGGTGAGCAGGTTGCCGCGTTTGGGCGGCGCCTTCACCGCCATCTGGATCACGCCATAGGGGCAGTTGCGCTGGCAGTTGCCGCAACCGATGCACGAATCGGCAATCATCACTTCACCATGCTCGTTGCGGCGTATTGCATCGGGCGGGCAGTCTTTCATGCAGTGCGGGTGTTCGCAATGCCGGCAGGATGTTGGTATGTGAATATTCTGGAAGGTGGGGCCAGCACTTCGGTCCAGGCGTGAGGTGCCATTGTGGGTGTCGGCGCAGGCTGTTTCGCAGTTGTCGCAATGCACGCACAGGCTTTCATCAATGATCAATGCGTCGGTGGCTTCTCCGAGCCCTTCCTGCATCAAAAAGCGGATCAAATCGCTGTCCCGGAAGGCCTGGTCCTCCCGGAATATGTTGGCCTTCACCCGCTTGCTCACCTGGGCTTGCATGGCAGCCTTCCAGCTGGGGTTGGCTTCCAGCACCCGCTTGACCGGTTCGGCGGGCAGCACCAGCACTTCTGTAAACACCGAGGCGGTGATGGTGGCTGACCGTGGATTGTTGTTGAGCAGGGCCATTTCACCCACATAATTGCCCGCCGACACATAAGAGAGCACGACGTCCTTGCCGCCAATGTTTTTGGAGACAGCCACTGAACCGCGCCGGACCAGGTATAGTCCATCGGCTTCATCGCCTTCCTTGAACAAGACTTCGCCCTTGGCATACTGTTTTGCGCGCAACCCGCCGCTGAGTAGTTCTTCCACGGCGCCCGCATCCAGTGTGGGCGCCAGGTAGGTTGAAATTGCACGCCGCACGAATGTTTCATCAATGGTTTTGCGAACGCTTTCCACCGACGCAATCAGCTTGAGCATGGCTTTGCGGGGTGTTTCCACCAGCACGCAATCGGCCCCTGCACGCACGGTGGCAGTCCGCCTGCGCCCGGAGATGAGTCCCATTTCGCCAAAGTAATTGCCTTTGGGCAGGTTGAGCACAAACGGTTTGCCGTCTTTGCCAACCAGATCAATGTCCACTGAGCCTTCCACGATGGAAAAGAAGGTGCTTGTGTAATCGTTTTTCTTGAAAATCGTGTGCCCTTTGGCGGGCTTTAGCAGCGTGGACTCCAGCATGAATTCCCGCAGTTGCAGCTTGGTCATTCCACCAAAAATTGGCACATTGCTCTGAATGCGGGTGAGCACTTCAGACACGCTTTGCTGCCCCAGTGTCTTGAATTTTTCGGCCAGCAATGGTTCATCTGCAGGCACCACGGGCAGCCCCATGATGGTGTCTACCACCTCATGGCCATGGTTCATGGCCTGTTTGATGAGCGGATAGCCGCCCAGTGCCCCCACAATGAAAAGGCCTGGCACATTGGACTCATAGGTCTCAGACAGGGCGGGCACGGCATTGGGATCGCTGTTGGGGAAGGTCACGCCAAAACTTTCAACCAGCGTGCGGGGTGGCGTGGCTCCAAGGCGAGCAATGATGCGGTGCACTGGCATCTGCTGTTCGCCATCGGCGCCTTTGTAGACGTACTTCAGGCTGGGCTGGCAGTCTGTGCTCACCGGGATTTCTTCAATCTTGACGGTGCTGGTGTTGTACAGAATTTTAAGGTCTTCAGTCGCATCAGCGGCCAGAATCTGGCTGAGGTTGCCTTCTTTGCAACGTGCAAACTCATCGCGGCGGTTGACCAGAAATACTTTGTTTTTTTTCATCAGCCCCAAAGCGTTTTCAATCGCAGCGTCACCCGCACCAATCACCACAATGGTCTCGTTTTGAAACTCGTCGGGATCGGCCAGGGTGTACTGCACATTGGGCAGATCTTCTCCATCGGTGCCAATTTTGCGGATATTGCCCTGCAGGCCAATACCGAGAATCACCGTGCGGGCAGTGGTTTTACTCCCGTCTTCACATTCGATCTCAAACGGGCCGTTGCCATTGTCCAGTTTCTCAATGCGGGCAACCTTTTTGCGATACTGGACGTTAATACGCTGGTCAGCCAGTTGCTGATCCCAGGTGTTCAGAATGGTCTCGCGTTTGCCTGCCTCAAAGCGCATGCCGCTGCGCAGTGGCAAAAAGCCGGGCTCTGCCATCACATGCTTGCCCTTCTGGTATTTGTAAATGGTGTCCGATGCATGGTTCTCGGCTTCGAACAACACGTACTTGCAGCCCAGCTCTTGGGCCCTTGCAGCGGCGGAAAGGCCCGCTGGACCAGAGCCGATGATGGCGATGTCCAGGTCGGCTTGAATGTCGGCAAACATGGGTTTCATGGTCATGGTGCTCCCACCGAGGTTTGCAGGTTCAGCAATGCTTGCTGGAAAGCTGCTCGATCATATTGCTCGTCATTGGCCAGCAGTTTCAAGAGCTTTTGCAAGGTGATGTTGACCGGGCTGACCAAACGGCTCTGTCCTTTGTTGGCCAGTGCATTGTTGATGCTGGCCATCGACATGTAGGTTTGTTCGGCCACGGCGAAATCTGCCATGTGTTGTTGGCTGGCCTGTTTCACAAAATCTCGCAGCATAGTCTCAAGAGCGGGGGTGTCCAGAGGCTTGGAGGCCACAGCTTTGCGCAGGGTGTCCAGTTGTGCATGCAGTGCATGGGCTGCCCGTTCCAGGTCTTCAAAGCGGGCGGCGGGGGAGGTTGCCGCGAGGTGGAGTTGTTGCACCTGCCGTTCAAGCGTTACAGCCAGCTCGGGTGTGCTTGCCCGCGCAATGATTTGTACCATCAGCAAGCTGCTGTTGTTGATGCGGGCCTGCCCAGGGCTTGCGCCCAACTTTGGGGTCCAGTCGGTTTTGCGCATGGAAGAGTGACAGGCATGGCAATCAAACATCATGAGCTCGGGCAACACGCCTTGGCGGTTTCGCTTGGGGTCGGCAATCAAGTCCAACAGGTTGGCGGCATTGGCAAACTGGCCCATGGCCCAGATTTTTGCCGAGTCGTAAGCCCCTTTGCGTTGCCGCCAGTCGTTGTCTATGCGGTAGTGCGGTGGTTGCAGCGCCATGAACGTGTCCACTTCCAGCGCAATCCTTGGGTGGCCGGCGCCCATGATCTGGTGGGTGATGGGCCGGCTTGCATCGCCCACGTGGCAACTGCTGCAGAGTTTGGCCAGGGCGTATGGATCGCTGGTGGGGTACAGGCCGTTTTCGATGTTTTTGCTGTGGCTGGCGTTTGGCTCCACGTGGGTTTTGATCCATTTCTCGGCCGGGCCGTGACAAGCTTCGCAGTTCACACCGTCTGAAACATCAAAGCGCGGGCCACGTTGGCTTTGCGCCGGGTTGTGGCTGTGGCAATCCAGGCAGACTTTGGATTCGTGGGCAGGCTGGGGCAGCGCGAGATTGCGCGCTATGCGCTGTGACTGGGCGTTTTTGAGCACAGCATAGGCCTGCGTGTGTGGGTCCTGCCTTAACCAGGTGGTGTACTCATTTTGCAGCACCGGCGTGGCACTGCGCTCTGCAATGCTGCCGTGGCAGGTGCTGCTGGCACAGTTCACCGTGCCCACCGATTGGTTGCTGGTTTGATGTGGCATGGTTTGCCCCTGCGCCACCAGGCTGTTCAAGGTCATCGTGCCAGCCATCGCCAACACCCGCAGCAAGCGCAGCGTGGCTGGGCGGGGTGGGTTGAGTCTGTGCATCGGGGTGCTGGCTGCCATTGCTTTCATTGCTGGTCCTTTCTGAACGCCACCGAGTTTGTTTTGGGGCGCGGCAAGAAATGCTCACGCTCCACGCGGTCGGTGACTGTCCACACCCCACCGTCGGGGCGCAGGTAAAACTTTTCCATTTCCTGACGGGTGAAGGGGCGCGAGCCGATGCGGCCAAACACAGCAATCTGCCCGCCAGTTTCATCCACACCACGATCACGGTCCAACCCTTTGGACACGGCCAATGCCGGGCTTGGTGTTTTGCGCCATGCAATCAGTTCTGGCATGGGCGCTGGAGAAAATCCATAAAACTTGGGTTGACTGTCTGGCGAGGTGAGTTGCAATACTTTCAAGCCGTTGGCACCGTCGGCCACATACGCAAACAGGGAGGCGTTGGTGGAGCCCACCACCACGTCGCGTGCATCGTTCAGTTGCCCGTTGGCTGTGTATTGCATGTACACCTTGGGCTGGCGTGGGCGCTCCACATCCACAATCACCAAGCCATCCTTGCCTGCTGCCACATAGGCATAGGTGCGGGCCAGGTACACACGCTGCGCATCGGCCAGCGGCAACACTGCACCGCTGTGCACGGGTTTGAGCGGGTTGGTGATGTCAATTACTTCGAGGCCTTTGGCGGTGGTGGCAAACAGGTAGCGGAACTGCACAGCCGTGGCCCGCGCGTCTTGCAAGGGTAGGGTGGCGATGTGCTGGGGCTTGAGCGGGTCGTTGATGTTCACAAACACCAAGCCTTTGGGCGTGGTGATGTAGGCATAATGCCCGGCCACGGTGATGTGGCTTGCACCGTTGAGCACGCCGTTTTCATTCCAGGTGATGGCACGCTCAAAGAAATTGTTGCGCGGCTCGCCATCGGCCAGGGTGTTCACATTCACAGCGATCAAGCCTTCTTCGCTGTCGGTGATGAAGGCGTAATTGTAAATGGGATGGAAAGGTTGTTCCATGTTGGTGATGCGCATCAAATCACCCTGGTTGCGGTCGGGGTTGATGTTCTGGTTGGTGGGCAAGGCCATGCATGTGGCGTTTTTGCTGGGCACATGGGTGTTGTGGCCCAATGGGCTG
>DASUEC010000056.1:0-7846 GCA_036275255.1 Limnobacter sp.
CCTGAACCATGCCCGGAGAATTTCTTTCCCAAGATGAAGTTGATGCCCTGCTCCGGGGCGTCAATGGCGAAGAAGAGACCAAGGAACTGTCTGAGTCGTCAGAGGGTGTGCGCCCTTACAACCTGGCCACCCAAGAACGCATTGTGCGCGGGCGCATGCCCACACTGGAGATCATCAACGAACGGTTTGCCCGACTGATCCGCATTGGACTGTTCAATTTCATGCGCCGTAGCCCGGAAATTTCCGTGGGTCCTGTGAAGGTGTTGAAGTACAACGAATTCATACGCAATCTGGTGGTACCCACCAACCTCAACATCATGGCGATGAAGCCCTTGCGCGGCAACGCCTTGTTCATTTTTGACCCAAGCCTTGTGTTTGCAGTCATTGATAATCTGTTTGGCGGTGATGGTCGATTCCACACCCGTGTGGAAGGGCGAGACTTCACCCTGACCGAACAGCGGATCATTGCCCGGATGCTGGAAGTCATTCGAGAGGAGTTCGTCAAGGCGTGGGCACCTGTTTTCCCGCTCAAGCCAGAATACCTGCGATCTGAAATGCACACGCAGTTTGCCAACATTGCCACACCGTCCGAGATTGTGGTCACCACGTCTTTTTCGATCGAACTGGGCGCTGGCGGGGGTTCACTGCACATCTGCATGCCCTACGCAACGCTCGAGCCAATACGCGATTTGCTCTATTCCAGCATGCAGGGTGACCAGGCCGAGCCTGACAAGCGTTGGGTCACCATGTTGAAAAAGCAGGTTCAAATGGCCGAGGTGGATCTGGTTGCCAGCCTGGCAGAAACCCAACTGACCGTTGGTGACATCATGGAACTGCGTGTGGGGGATGTCATTCCGATTGAAATTGGCAAGTCGATTGAAGCCCGTGTGGACAACGTACCGATTTTCAGCTGCACCTATGGCACCAGCGCAGGGCAATACGCCCTGAAAGTGGAGGAAGTGCTGGCCGTGAATAATCAGGATGGTGTGGGTGACGGATTGAACCTGGAAACGCTGCTGCAGCGCGAACACCAAAAAGAATCTAATCAGGCCGAGCGGGCCAACTCATGATTGCGTGACAGAAGGAAAAAACCATGTCGAACCAACAAGATGAAGTAATGACTGACGCAAGCGACGACTGGGCAGCCGCGCTGGCAGAACAGGCCAATGCATCCGGGGGCGCAAGCGCTGCAACCGACACCGACGCACTGTTTGCGCAGGCCTCTGACCCCAAACCAGCCTCCGGCCTGTTCCAGCCTTTTGCCGGCAGCGTTGCCTCGGGCACCCAGAATGACATTGACATGATTCTGGATATCCCCGTGCAGTTGACCGTGGAGCTGGGTAGGACCAAGATACCCATCAAGCACATCCTTCAGCTTGCACAGGGCTCTGTGATTGAACTGGATGGACTTGCCGGTGAGCCGATGGATGTGCTTGTGAACGGATACCTGATCGCCCAAGGCGAGGTGGTCGTGGTCAACGACAAGTTTGGCATTCGATTGACTGATATCATCACGCCATCGGAGCGACTCCGGAAACTCAATCGATAAACCCTTGAGCTGACCAAGGCATGACAAAACAACAACAAAGCATTTATACGGTGGGAAAACAATCAACAAAGCGCGTGGGCCATGTTTGGCCAGGGCGCCTTTTGTTTGGATGGCTGGCCTTCAGCGGCCCCGGCATGGCTTGGGCACAGGCCACGGCCACATCCGACTCCCCCATGACAGGCCATTTGCTGCAAACCACCCTGGGTTTGCTGTTCGTGCTGGGTTTGCTGTTTGCGCTGACATGGGCACTCAAGCGGATGGGGATAGGCCCGAATCAGAAGCGCGGCGGGTTCTACAAGGTTCTGGCCATGTCAGCCCTGGGCCCCCGTGAAAAAATTGCCTTGATCGAGGTGGGAGACACCTGGCTCGTGATCGGAATGACCGCGCACAGCATCAACACCTTGCACAGCATGCCCGCCGGTAGCCTGGCATTGGACGACCCTCAATACCCAGCCGCCAGCTTTGCCAAAATGCTGGAGCGCATCAAGGCGGGCAGTCAAAAAACATGAAAGCTGCCTTGGCCAAATCTGCGCTTTGTGTTGTGCCCCTGATCGTTCTGCTCTTGTGCCTGCCAGAGGCGCAGGCGCAACAGGTGCTGCCCGGGGTGACTGCCACGCCGGGCCCCAATGGAAGCACCAATTACAGCGTGCCCATCCAAACCCTGCTGTTTTTCACCTTTTTGAGTTTTCTGCCGGCCCTCTTGCTGATGATGACCGGCTTTACCCGAATTGTGATTGTCATGTCATTGCTGCGCATGGCCTTGGGCACTCAAAACTCTCCGCCCAACCAGGTGATTATTGGATTGAGCCTGTTTTTGACTTTTTTCGTGATGTCCCCGGTGTTTGACAGGGTGTACGCCGAGGCTTATCAACCGTTCTCGGCCAACGAAATCAGCTTTGAGGAAATGACTCAGCGGGCCAGCGTCCCCATGAAGGACTTCATGCTCAAACAGACCCGCGAACCGGATTTGGCGCTGTTTATGCGCCTGGGCAAGGTTGAAAATGTACAAAACCCGGACGATGTACCCATGAAGGTGCTCATTCCAGCGTTTGTTACAAGCGAACTGAAAACCGCGTTTCAGATTGGTTTCATGATCTTTTTGCCGTTTTTGGTGATTGATCTCATTGTATCCAGCGTCCTCATGTCGATGGGCATGATGATGCTTTCTCCAATGCTCATCTCGCTGCCATTCAAGATCATGTTGTTTGTGCTGGTCGATGGCTGGACCTTGCTGGTGGGCTCGCTGGTGGCGAGCTTTGAGACCTGAACGCAACGCTGGACTTCACCAGCCCAGGAGGACATCACATGAATAGCCAAACCGTTCTGAACCTTGGCCAAACAGCGCTGGAGGTGATGCTGATTGTGTCGGGACCATTGTTGGCAGTGGCACTCATCGTGGGTCTGCTGGTCAGTATTTTGCAGGCCGCCACGCAGATTAACGAAATGACCTTGTCGTTCATCCCCAAAATACTGGGCATATTTGCCACCCTGCTCCTGCTCGGCCCATGGATGCTTGCCACGCTGGTGGACTACACACAGCGTCTGATCATGAGCATTCCAACAGTGATCGGGTAGGCTGCACAGGCGCTCCACGCATGATCCCCATCAACGGCGAACAGCTCGAACTCTGGATTGCGGCGTTCCTTTGGCCATTCATCCGGGTTCTGGCCATGCTGGCCACTGCGCCGGTGTTTGACAATCGCGTGATTCAACGCCGTTTGCGCGTGGCCTTGGCCGCACTCATTGCCATGCTGATGATGCCCCTGCTCCCACAGCCACCAAGCCTTAGTTCGGCGCAAGCAGTTCCTGTGCTGCTGCAACAAATCCTGGTCGGGGTGGCCATGGGATTCTCCATGCGCCTGGTGTTTGCTGCATTTGAGATGGCTGGTGAGCTGTTGGGGCTGCAGATGGGCCTGGCATTCGCCCAATTCGTCGATCCAGTGCGTGGCACTCAAACGCCCTTAATCGGAAGTTTCATGGGTGTTCTGGCGTCCCTCGTTTTTTTGGTGATAGACGGTCACCTGCTTGTGATTGCTGCTGTTGTGCAAAGCTTTGAGTTGGTGCCAGTAAGCGCACAAATGAATGTAATCAATCCAAAAAACATTGCGCTGGCAGGCAGCATCATGTTCATGCTGGCGGTGCAGATTTCACTGCCAGTGCTGGCTGCAGTGCTGATCTGCAACATCGTGCTGGGCATTCTGGCAAGAGCGGCGCCTCAACTGAACGTGATGTCCATTGGTTTTTCTATCACCATCACCGCAGGCCTGTGGGTGCTTTGGGTGAGCCTGCCCTATTTCATCGCTGGCATCGATGGTGCCATTGAACGGCTGTTGAACATCTCTGTGCTTAACAGCCCTTGAAAGTTTCTCCCTGCTTATTCCAGGACGAAATCCGGCCCTGCAGCTTGGTCATCGGCCGGAACACCCACAGCCTCACGCGGTTGCCCCAGATGGTAGCGAACCAGCTCAATCAATTGCTCCACCTCAAAAGGCTTTACAAGATAGTCGCTCGCCCCAAGCGCAAATGCGCGCTGGATGTCGGATGCATCGCTTCTTGCGCTTAGCAGCACAAACGGCAGGGTTTCATACACCGGGTCTTTTCTCACAGCACGCAGCAACTGGTATCCATCCATGCTCGGCATCATCAGATCACTGATGATCAGGCAGGGCCTGTGATCCGGAGTGTCCTTGAGCTGCTGCAGCAGATTCATGGCCATCATGCCGTCATGCGCCTCCAGCACATGCAGGCCGCTGAGGGTCAAAAGCTGCGCCATGTTCTCCAGAATGGTTCGGTCGTCTTCCACAATCATCACGCGTGGCATGCATCCTCCTTCATTGTTGGCAAGTCCACACATAACCAGTGGCGATTGCCCTTGTTCTTGATCATAAGACGACCGTTGACCAAACGTATCACCCGCTTGGTTAGTAAAAGGGTGAAGGGAAGATGTTCGCCCTTGAACGGCACCACAGACTCCTCATCGTGGCAGGGCGCCAACTGACCACTGCGCACCATCCACTCAGGCCATTCCAGCAACTCGATGCAAATAAGCAAGGCCTCTTGCGATGTACGCTTCAACATCATCTTGCCCGTGTGTGAATCCTTTTCCTGTGTGAAGATGATCAATTGGCGCAGCGCCTGGGTGAGCACATATTCATCCGAGTAGAACGACCAGCCATGCAACTCCTCGGCAATCACAAACTCAAACCAGTGATCCCCGTGCCGACGGCGCTGTTCCAATTGTGAAAACTGCTGAAAAACCGTGGGAATGCTCAGGGCTGTGACATGGAGGTTTTTGCGCGAAAAATTGGAACCCATGAACATGAGGGTTTCGTCAACCAAAGAACGCAGGGCACGCAAGGCCGTGCCTATCTGATCAACATACGTTTGTGCATTGTCGAGGTTCAGCGGCAAACGGTGCAAGGTGCTCTCCAACAAGGCCTTGGCCGAGCTGATGACCGTCATGGGGGTGCGGATTTCATGCGACAGATAGGCAACAAATTGGGACTTTCGGGAAGAAAGGAGGGATTCCTCGTTCAGCTCTTCACGGATGGCCATTTCAAGATCCATCTCTTCAGTTCGATCGTAGAGAATGCCGACGGCTTTGGCGGGCAAGCCATACGCATTGCGAACGGCAACAATCCTGATTTCAAGCTTTAAAAGCGATCCGTATGTGCTTCGGTAGCGCAGTTGAGCGGTTGCACCTTTGCCCTCCGAAGTCAAGCTTCGCTCAAGCGCTGCATCCAGCTGGGGCAAATCCTCGGGCAAAAAACCTGCACGCCACTCCTGGGCATGCACCAAACGCCGACCCTCTTTTTCGAGCCCAAAGAGCCGCAACCAGCCGGGGCTGAAGACCACCTGCTCTTGCTCAATGTCCCATTCAAACATGCCGTCTTCCAGGCTGGACAAAGCCGCCACAAGGCTGTCGACAGACATGTCGTGGGTGTGCTGTGCCAGGATCACGGCTCGCTCCAGCTCCACGTTTTTGTCTTGGGCCACTTTCAGTTTCTGGGATGCCTTTTCAGCCCGTGCCACCGCGTCTTTGGTGAGGGCCTGAAGCTGCTGCTTGTCTTCCTGAAGCACACTGACCGACTTCTCAAGAACGGTGTACACGTAGCACACGATCACCGAAATCATTGCCAATGCAAACAGACTGACCACCACCTCAAAACCAGACCAGTTGACCCACAAACCGTACCACTGCAAATCATGGAAACCGTCATCCACATACACCAGACCAATCAGACTGAGGGCAATCATTTGATTGAGGCCGACGATGCCGAAAATGTAGAACATTCGATCGCGCAGTGGCTTGGACCCTCCCGCGGAGGTTTGTTGGGCAAAGCTGCTCAACATGCCCATGAACACGAAGAGCAAAAGGTACATGACTGCGAGCCCACCCCAATGCACTTCAACAATGCGCTGATCGTTGGGCAAAAAGATAAAGCATGCGTGGATTCCAAATTGCACACAAATGCCCAGCGAGGTGTACAAGAGCATGAAAAGCTTCGCCTGGTGCTTGGCCGACTGAACCAGATAGTCCACGTACAAAAAAACGGCAATACACCCCACGAAGGTCAGGAAGGTGCCAGTCAGGCTGAACATGGATGATTTGGCAGACGGCAGGGTAAGCCCCACAAAGGCGGATGCGAAGAACATGGACACCACATACAGCGTGATCAGCACGCCGCGGCGTATGAGGTAGTGGCTGTTGGCGATGAGTGGGGGATTTTTGATGCGAACTTCAACCGCCACCGTCATGGCCAGCAGCGATGCAAAAAAACCAAAAGCCAAGCCAGACAGCTGCGCATCTGAAATGACACTTGCTGCGTAAACGAAATCCGCCAGAATGCTGTCCATTGACCTGCCGCCCTGCTATGTGAAGTTCAGCTCAAGCTGATATCGATATATAAGCAACTTCGTAATTGATTAACCCTCGGTTCACAGGGTAGCAAGGCGGGAAGGTTCCCCCACCCCCCCAATCGGGTTAGCTACAGCAAATACCGGCCACTCAAGCAAAGACGGTGGCTCCATCGTGCGGGCATGGGTGTCGTAAAAGGACATCAGGCTCCGGCAGTTTGATGCATCAACACAATGACAGGCCGGGCGCGCTTGAATCAATAAATAAATGGTTTTCTCATCCTTTCACAAAAGCCCTTCACGTGGGATCAACCACTTAACAGGTGTTTACATGGAAATGGTTTTATTTTCGTTAATTTTAATAAATAAAATTAAACACCAAAAAGAAGATTCCAAAAAACTTCGGAATCGTTAAATTTCGTGGCTTTTCAGCGCATTGAACAATTTCTGACCCAACATTGTTTGAACACTCTACAATTTAGAAATACATATCATCTGGGTTATTGCATCACCATGAACAACACGCTTCAAGACAGTCTGATTTCACTTCGCCGAATCATTCGCGCCACCGAGGCCGGCGCACGCGAATTGGCCAAGCGTGCAGACATGGCCACCTCGGAGCTGCTTACACTTCAGGCAGTTGCGGACAATCCCGGCATTTCGCCCGGGGAACTTGCCAAGGCGCTCAGCCTCTCCCCGGTCACCTCCACGGTTATTTTGCAAAAACTGGAAAGCCGCAATCTGGTTCAAAAAATTCGCAGCGAGACAGACAAGCGCCGCCTTGAAGTGGTGCTGACCGAACAAGGCAAACACGAAGTCAATGACGCCCCCTCCAGCCTTCAAACTCGATTCGCTGAGCGCTTTAATCAACTCCCGACGTGGGAGCAACATCTGATTGCCAGCGTGTTGGGGCGTGTTACGCAGCTGTTGGGGGCTGACAGTCTGGATGCAGCCCCGATTCTTGATGTGGGTGAGCTGCACAAGCCAACCCAATAAAAACCCGCTTCCTGTGAACAAAATCACGCAAAATTGCTAAAAATCACCAAAAAGCCATTGACTTAACACGCATTTCTTTGAATAATTGTCAAAAATTTACAACAGTTAACTCTTTATATATTTGACAGGCTGAAATGTTTGATTTAAGCGCGTTTTTCAGGCGTAACCAGCGGCTTTTGTGGTTGATTATTGCAATGTTCATGCTGTTGTTCGTGTCGGTTCAGGTGAGCAAGTCGTTTGCGTCACTCGACACCAACTATGGCGAGATCAGTGAGTGCAACTACACCCACCAGCCCTCAGCCCTGCAAAATCCGGTGCATTACAACGCACCACAAAGCGGGTTTTGCCTGGGGCGCAGCTGATCGTTATTGGGTGTCAACCAACACCGTGTTTTTTCCTGCTTTTTTGGCCTTGTACATCAATTGGTCAGCTTTCTCCAGCAAC
>DASUEC010000057.1:0-3696 GCA_036275255.1 Limnobacter sp.
CGGCGGGTCATACCCATGTTGCCCGAGAAACTGTCCAACGGCTTGTGTTCGCTCAACCCCCAGGTGGATCGCCTGGTGCTGGTGTGCGACATGGTCATTGGCCCCAAGGGTGCGCTAAAGGCTTATCAGTTTTACAACGGCGTAATCCATTCGGCTGCGCGCCTCACTTACACGCAGGTTTGGGATGCACTCACCGACCCCCAAAGCATGGGTGCCAAAGCTTTGGGCGGTACGCTGCAAGACATTGAAAACCTGTACACCCTGTTCAAGGTCTTGTTTGAGGCCCGTCAGAAACGCGGGGCCATGGAGATCGACACCGTTGAAACCCAGGTGATGCTGGATGCCGATGGCAAAATTGACAAAATAGTGCCAAAGCGGCGCAACGACGCGCATCGCTTGATCGAGGAGTGCATGCTGGCCGCCAACGTGTGTGCAGCAGATTTTCTGGAACGAAGCAAGCATCCGGCGCTCTACCGAGTGCACGAAGGCCCCACGGTTGAAAAACTTCAAAACCTTCGTGCGTTTTTGCGCAGTGTGGGATTGAGCCTGGAAGGTGGGGATGACCCCACCAGCCTCGACTATGCCAACCTCATGAAAAAAGTCATCGGCCGCCCCGACCAGGAATTGCTGCAAAGCATGATCCTGCGCAGCATGCAGCAGGCCATTTACACCCCGCACAACAGCGGCCACTTCGGCCTGGCCTACCAGGCCTATGCGCATTTCACATCGCCCATTCGCCGGTACCCCGACCTCATGGTGCACCGGGCCATCAAGGCCTTGCTGGCAGGCAAGCGTTATGTGCCCCTGCCTCTGGATGAGCGGGAGTTTGAGGATTTCAATCCCAAGCGCAAGGTGGATCGTGCGGAAGAAATGGCCCGCTGGGACCAGTGCGGCTCTTGGTTCTCGTCCACAGAGCGGCGCGCCGATGAGGCCTCGCGCGATGTGCTTTCTTGGTTGAAGTGCTTCTTCATGAAGGAACGCGTGGGCGACACCTTCACCGGGCATGTGTCCGGAGTCACCAGTTTTGGTTTGTTTGTCACACTCGATGCCCTGTATGTGGAGGGCCTGGTGCATGTCTCTGAGTTGGGCAATGAGTATTTTCAATACAACGACAGCCTGCATGAATTGCGCGGTGAGCGCAGTGGCATTCGCTATCGGTTGACCGACAGCATCCATGTGCAGGTGTCCAGGGTGGATCTGGATGCACGGCGAATCGAGTTCCGCCTTGTGCAAGGCGTGCGTTTTGACACCCTCTTCAAAGAGCCTGCCACCAAAAGCAACGGAAAAGCCCAGTCCCGCAATCAGCGCGCCGGGCGCCGCGGCAATCCCGAAGCGATGCAGCAGGCCGTGCAAGAAGCGGGTCACCAGCCGCCGACGCTTCCTCCTGAGGCCCCCGCGGGCAACCGGGGGGTGAATAAAAAGCGTGCAGCCTCAGCCTCGCGCAGCAAAGCGGCTGCTGAGAAAAAGCGCAAGGAAGAAATTCAACAGGCCAAGCGCATCGCCCACGCCAAGCCTGCCGCAGCGTCTAAAATGCGTACACCCAGCAAAAAATCACGTTAAGCGGAGTATTCATTTTGGCCATTCTGTATGGTTTTCATGCAGTGCTGGCGCGCGTCAAGCAGGCGCCAGCCACTGTGGACGAAGTTTTGTTTGATCAAACCCGGCGCGACAAGCGCATGCAGCAATGCATCGATAAAGTTCAGGCGGCTGGCGTCAAGGTCACTCCTGCCGATGCAGCTCGCCTTGAAAAAGCGGCTGGGCACCGCAATCACCAAGGTTTGGTGGCTTTTGCCAAAGAACTCAAAAAGTCCACCGACCTGTTCGAAATCATCGACACCCATCGCAAGCAAACCTTGTTGCTGGTTCTTGATGGTGTGACCGACCCCCACAACCTGGGTGCCTGCCTGCGCAGTGCAGACGCAGCGGGCGCACATGCTGTTGTACTGCCCAAAGACAAGTCCGTGGGCATAACCCCGGTCGTGTCCAAAGTGGCGTGTGGTGCGGCAGAGACCATGCCCGTGATCACCGTCACCAACCTGGCCCGCACCCTGGAAGAAATTCAGGAGGCTGGCGTGTGGTGCATTGGTGCGGCCGGGGAGGCCACCGATACCCTGTACGACGTCGACCTGAAGGGCCCAGTGGCCTGGGTGATGGGGGCCGAAGGCGATGGTTTGCGCCGCCTGACCCGCGACAAATGCGACCAACTCATTCAAATTCCCATGGTGGGCAATGTTGAAAGCCTCAATGTGTCGGTGGCCAGTTCAGTCTGCCTCTTTGAGACCTTGCGCCAGCGCCAGTTCACCAACTAATCTTTTCAGCCGATTCCATGGAACAACTCACACTGGATGCGACCCCGCCCTCGGGCGATGATTCGGAAACCATCACGCTGGGCTTGTACGCCGAGCGTGCTTACCTGGATTACGCCGTGTCGGTGGTCAAGGGGCGGGCATTGCCTGAAGGGGCGGATGGGCAAAAGCCCGTGCAACGCAGAATTTTGTACGCCATGAGTGAAATGGGCCTGGGGCCCAACGCCAAACCGGTGAAGTCTGCCCGTGTGGTGGGTGATGTGCTGGGCAAGTACCACCCCCATGGCGACCAAGCCGCTTATGAGGCCTTGGTGCGCATGGCGCAAGACTTCACCCTGCGTTACCCCCTGATCGATGGGCAGGGCAATTTTGGGAGCCGCGATGGCGACGGTGCAGCCGCGATGCGTTACACCGAAGCAAGGCTTACACCCATATCCCGCCTGTTGCTTGATGAAGTGGACATGGGCACGGTGGATTTTGTGGCCAATTACGACGGCAGTTTTCAGGAGCCCAAGCTCTTGCCGGCCCGCTTGCCATTTGTGCTGCTCAACGGGGCATCGGGCATTGCCGTGGGCATGGCCACCGACATTCCGCCCCACAACCTTCGGGAGGTGGCAGCGGCCACCATTCACCTGATCAAGCACCCCAGCGCCAGCCTGGACACGGTGATGGGCATGTTGCCCGCCCCCGATTTTCCCGGGGGGGCGCAAATCATCTCGAGCCCGGCCGTGATGCGGGACATTTACGACGCTGGGCGAGGCAGCATCAAGGTGCGTGCCCGCTGGGGAATTGAAGAACTGGCGCGTGGCCAGTGGCAACTGGTGGTGAACCAGTTGCCCCCCAACACCAGCACAGCCAAGGTCCTTGAAGAAATCGAAGAGTTGACCAACCACAAGGTGAAGGCCGGCAAGAAAGGCCTGTCCACTGAACAGCAAAACCTCAAAGCGCAGGTGCTGGGTGTGCTGGATGCGGTGCGGGATGAGTCTGGCAAAGAGCATGCTGTGCGCCTGGTGTTTGAACCCAAGAGCCGCAACGTGTCGGTGGATGAGTTTGCCAATTTGTTGCTGAGCCACACCAGCCTGGAGACCAACGTCTCGATTAACCTGGTGAGCATTGCCAACGACGGTCGGCCCGGTCAGCGGGGGTTGCTGGCCATGCTGCTGGACTGGATTGAGTTTCGCAAGCTGTGCGTTACACGCCGCAGCCAGCACAGGCTGGCGCAGGTGAATGACCGCATCCATGTGCTGGAAGGTCGCCTGATCGCTTGGCTGAATATTGATGAAGTGATTCGGGTGATCCGTGAAAGCGATGAACCCAAGCCTGCCTTGATTGAAACCTTCAAGCTGAGCGAGCGACAGGCAGAGGACATTCTTGAAATCCGCCTGAGGCA
>DASUEC010000058.1:0-3839 GCA_036275255.1 Limnobacter sp.
AGGTGGGAACTCCATCTGCACCATAGTCGTTGAACAACTTGGTGGCCTGGCTGCATTTGTTGGCAACACCAAAGGACTTGAAAGTGTTGGCGAACTGTTCACGATTCAGGCCAATCGACTGGGCAAAATCGAAAATCTGGGCGTCGTTGGCCAGTTGCTTTTTGTCTTTGTGCATGGCCTCAAACACCTTGTTGTGCCCCACCTCCAGTTTGCCCATGGCTTCAAGGGTGTAGTACAGCTTTTGGTGGCCCAGAAAATTGACCCGCTGACTGTCGAAGGAAATCGGAACTTTGGTGAACAACACATCGGCGGGCAGGGCCTTGGCCCAGGCACCCACTTTGGGCTCAAAGTGGTAACAATGGGGACAACCGTACCAGAAAAACTCCACCACATCGATTTTTCCCGGGGTGCTGCGCGGCACATCCCGCCTGGCGTTGCGAAATGCACCAGCTTGCTGGGCATGGGCCAGAGGCAAGCCTGCTGTGTTGACCAGAGCCATGGCCAGGCCGGCTTGGATCAGTTCTCGTCGTTTCATGTTTTACTCCTTAACAACAGTGGCTTCGAAACCACCTTTGGTCAGCGGAATCCGGGCCTGATAAGCTTCGTTGGCGCTGTTGAACGGCCCCACGCGAACGCGGTTGACCACGCTGCCATTGACCTCGCCCACAGCAATTTCAGACTCTGTGCCCACGAATGCCAGCTGAGCACGCAATTGCTCGGCGTCTTCACGGTTGCGAAAGCTGCCCAACTGCAGAAAATACAGGGGCTTGGCCACCGGCTCAATTTGCTCGGGCTGAGTTTGAGCCGGCTCGGTTTGACCCTCGCTGGGATTGACAGCAAGCACCTGCCCTTGGTTCACATTGGCCTTGCCGTAAATGGCCGTATTGGGGTCGGGCACACCGTTGCCTGGACCTGGGGACACGTTGGGCTCTGCACCTTGCGTGCTGGCGCCTGAGAAAGGCAACTTGGCCTTGCTGACAAACAGGGCCACACCCAGAGCGATCAACAGGCCGAACACCATGCCAAACACAAAGGCGGGAATGGCGTTGCCCAGGCTGCGGATGGACTTGGATGTTGATTTGGTTTTTGCCATGTCGTGTAGAACCTGTCGCGTTGAGTGAAATTCACCCTGAATTATGCCCCAAGCCCACGGCCTGTTGAGGGCATCCTGCGTCAGGGGGCCTATCCGATTCCCGCCATGAGGTAAAGTGTCGGATTGGCAAGTCAAAAAGGTGTTTTTGTGGGTTTGGACTATTTAAAACGCATACTGAACGCAAAAGTTTACGATGTGGCGATAGAAACCCCACTGGAGCGGGCCCATGGGCTTTCTGTGCGCACAGGCAACCACGTGCTGCTGAAACGGGAAGACATGCAGAAGGTTTTCAGCTTCAAACTGCGAGGGGCCTACAACAAGATGGCGCACCTCTCCCCATTGCAGCTGGAACGGGGTGTGATTGCCGCCTCGGCTGGCAACCACGCCCAAGGTGTGGCCCTGTCGGCCGCCCGCCTGAACTGCCCTGCCGTGATCGTAATGCCCGTGACCACCCCAGCCGTGAAGATTGAAGCGGTGAAGCGGTTTGGAGGCAAATGGGTGGAGGTGGTGCTGCAAGGCGAGAGTTATAGCGACTCGGCTGAGCATGCCAACCTGCTTGCGCAACAACGTGGGCTTACCTTTGTGCACCCCTTCGACGACCCCGATGTGATTGCAGGCCAGGGCACCGTGGGCATGGAGATTTTGCGCCAGCACCAGGGCCCCATCCACGCCGTTTTTGTGGCCATTGGCGGGGGCGGACTGGCTGCGGGCGTGGGGGCTTATGTGAAGCAGCTCCGGCCCGATGTGTTGGTGGTTGGTGTGCAGACGGTGGACTCAGACGCCATGGCACAAAGCCTGGAAGCGCACCACCGGGTCACCCTGAGTGAGGTGGGATTGTTTTCAGACGGCACAGCCGTGAAGCTGGTGGGGGAAGAGACATTCCGACTCTGCGAGGCTTACCTGGATGGTGTAGTGCGTGTTACCACCGATGAGGCCTGCGCGGCCATCAAAGATGTGTTTCAAGACACCCGCAGCATTCTGGAACCCGCCGGCGCACTGGCTGTGGCCGGGCTGAAGCAATATGCGCAAGTGCACGGTTTGCAGAACCAGACCCTGGTGGCCATTTCCTGTGGCGCCAACATGAACTTTGACCGCTTGCGCTTTGTGGCCGAACGGGCCGAGGTGGGCGAGCAGCGCGAGGCGGTGTTTGCGGTAAGCATTCCGGAAGAGCGGGGCAGCTTCCGCCGTTTTTGCGAGCTGCTGGGCCCCACCAATGTGACGGAATTTAACTACCGGATGTCGGACTCGGCCAAGGCCAATATTTTTGTGGGCATCCAGATTGGCAACCGTGCGCAAGCAGACGAGTTGCAGCTTCGGTTTGAGCATGCGGGGTTTGACGCGCTGAATTTGACCGATGACGAGCTGGCCAAACTACACCTGCGCCACATGGTGGGCGGGAGATCGGGCTTGGCTCACCATGAATTGGTCTACCGCTTTGAATTTCCGGAACGGCCGGGCGCACTGACGAAGTTTTTGACGGCGCTCAACCCGGGCTGGAACATCAGTTTGTTCCACTACCGCAACCATGGTGCGGACTACGGACGCATTTTGGTGGGCATCCAGGTGCCACCGGCGGACCGAGCCGAGTTTGACAAATTTGTGCAACAACTCGGATACCCGGCAGTGAACGAAACCGAGAACCCCGCGTACAAACTGTTTTTGACCTAGCACTCCTCATCGGCATCGAAGGCGGTGTCGCCTTGCATGCCGAATTGGGGCTTGGGGTCGCCCGGCCTGATGGTCTCGAAGGGAAACAGCTTGCGGTCCATCAGGTGCGAAGGCACCACGGTGGACAGCGATGTGAACAGGTTGGCGATCCAGCGCGGGTTTTGCTTTTCCCACTGGGTCAGCAGTTGGGCCATTTCTTTGCGTTTCAAATTTTCCTGGCTGCCACACAGGTTGCAGGGAATGATTGGGAACCGCTGCTCTTCTGCATACCGGGCGAGGTCCCGCTCCCTGCAATACGCCAAAGGGCGAATCACGGTGTGTTCGCCATTGTCGCTGACCAGCTTGGGTGGCATGCCCTTGATGCGCCCGCCATAGAACAGGTTGAGCAACAGGGTTTGAAGAATGTCATCTTTGTGGTGGCCCAGGGCGATTTTGTTGCAGCCCAATTCTTTGGCGACCCGGTACAAAATGCCACGACGCAAACGGGAGCACAGCGAGCAAGTGGTCTTGCCTTCGGGAATGACGCGCTTGACAATGCTGTAGGTGTCTTGCTCCTCGATGTGAAACGGCACATTGATGGCACGCAGGTAGTTGGGCAACACCTCCTCGGGGAAGCCAGGCTGCTTCTGGTCCAGGTTGACCGCCACCAAATCAAAGTGAATGGGTGCGCGCTCACGCATGAGCATAAGCACTTTGAGCAGACCGTAACTGTCTTTGCCGCCGCTGACACACACCATGACCTTGTCGCCGTTCTCGATCATGTTGAAATCGGCAATGGCTTGCCCCACCTGCTTGGTCAGGCGCTTTTCGAGCATGTGCGCCTCGTACGCTTCTTTTTGTTCAGCGCGGGTCGGGAAAAGCGTGATGGGTTGTTCTGCAAACTGCGTCATGGCGGCACTCAATGTTCAAAATAAGGTCACTGCGCAGGCTTGAAGCGAAACACCTCAACCCCGGCAGACACACAATCGGGATACACCTCGGACTTTTCGGCGCGCACACGGGCGGCGACCACTTTGGGATGCTCCAGCACCAGGTCGAGGGTTTTGTCGACCAGGGTCTCCAGCAGGCCAATGTGACC
>DASUEC010000059.1:0-6616 GCA_036275255.1 Limnobacter sp.
GAGGGATTCGAAGCTTTGCCCCTGCAAAGGGCAAAGCCGGGAGAATCGACAGGTCAAGAGACGAATGCAATGAGGCTCGCAGGGCTTCTTCAGACGCTCGGTAGTTCTGTGGGCAGACCGCCTGCCCCACCCAGCTTATCGGCCAACGCATCGGCCCCAGAGGCAATGCCGGAACTCACGGTGCCCAACAAATCTCCCTCGGGCAAATCCAGCCCCGGGCCCGATGACCCTGCATTGGATAGTGCATTTTGCAATGTGTCTGCGCCCCCCAGAATACCCTCTGCCAAGTCGGCGAGGCTTTGTTCACCGTTGGGCACTTCGCTGCCCAGCGGAGAGGCATTGAGCGCACTGTCCAAGCCATCCAGCACATCGTCAATAACGCCATCCAATTCGGCTGCCACAGGATGCAGTTGATCAATGGCCATGTCCAGCGGTTCAATTTGGGCTGTGAGCGGGGTTGCTGTGGTGTCAGCGAGATTGACCACACTGCCAACCAGACCGCCTCCGTCAATCAGGTTGTTTGCCTCCAGGCCGGCACCTTGCAGCGCGCTGATGAGCGTGTCCAGCCCGAGGTCGGTGTTCACCGCCTCTTGCAGCGGGGTGGTCAGGGGCGACAATGGTTCGCCCAGCGGGGTCGCTTCAAGCCCTTGAACAAGTTGATCAACCACAGTGGCTTGGGCACTGCCTTCGCCCGTGGTGGCCACCAGCAAGTCGTGGATGTTTTCTGCACCGGCAAGACCAAGGTCTCCCGCCGCTGTGCCCAGGTTGTCGGGCGTGCTTTGAGGATTTTCTGCGCTGTTCTCAATGGCCTGTGCCACCGGATCAATCACGCTGCTTTGCAGATTGTCTTGGGTAAGGTTTTCGTTGGCAAATTCTTCGAGGCTTTGGGGGCTGTCTGCGCTGGAAAACTCACCAGGACCGAAGTTGCCTCCGCCGTTGCCTCCGCCGCCAGAACTGCCAAGTGCAGGGGAGTCCGCACCACCACTGTCTGAGCCGCCCGCCAGGAACGCACCTGCCGCAACAGCACCGACCCCGGCCAGGCTTGCGCCGCCGGCACCCAGCATACCGGCACCAAAGAGGCCAGCCACATTGCCGCCTTCAATGGCAGCGGAGTTTTCTGCGACATCGGTGGTGAACTCAAAACATTCCACATCTTCCAGCACAACCATTTGTTGCCCATGATTGCCGGCCTGTTCACCCAATGTGATCTTGCCGTTGGCGGTCATGATGCCAGCGGCAGGGGACTGCCCTTGTTGACCGGCAAATTCAAGCGCCAAGCGCCCTGTGTTGCCGGTTTGCACCTGATCGCCAGGCAATAGAAAATCGCCCGGTTTGACTGGAAGTTTTTCGCCATTGCGAACAACAGTCACCTCGCCTTCGAGTGCGGTAATAAGTGCTTGTGGGGTTGCCATGTATTCTCCTTTGGCCATTGGGTCTAACCCAATTGTGGGAGTGAAGGGCATGAATCAAACCGTGGATTAGAGGGGAATTCTGGTCCCCAATTGAAGTATTCTTATTTGACAATAATCATTGTCAGTTATAAATTGTGGGGTGTTTGAAACGTGAATCGTGAAAAGGTATCTGCACCATGCACCCCCACCAGGTGATTATTATCGGCAGCGGCTTTGGCGGCCAATGCGCAGCAATCAATCTCAAAAAACGTGGCATTGAAGATTTTGTCATGCTGGAGCGCCGCGATTTCATGGGAGGCACCTGGTGCCAGAATGCCTATCCTGGCGCTGCGGTGGATGTTCAGTCTCTTTTGTACTCGATCGAGTCCGAGCCTTATGACTGGAGCCAGATGTTTGCCGAGGGTGACGAGTTGCAGCGTTACACGCAGCATGTGATTAACAAGCATGGTTTGCGGGAGAAGACCCGCGTGCGCAGCAATGTGAAACAAATCCTTTGGCAGTCAGACGATTCGCTGTGGCGCGTGGAAATCGATGATGGCAGCGTCCTGTTTGCACGTTTTGTCATTAATGCATCCGGGCCTTTGAGTACACCCGTCATCCCCAATTTCAAGGGTCGGGATACTTTTGCAGGCAAAACGTTTCACACCAACGCGTGGGACCAATCCTTTGACCTTGGGGGAAAACGCGTTGCCATCATTGGCAGCGGCGCCAGCGCGGCCCAGGTGATTCCGGCCATTGCACCCGATGTGGAGCATCTTCATGTGTTTCAGCGTTCGCCGCACTGGGTACTGCCCAGGCCAGACCGCGTGTTCAAACCCTGGCAGCGTGCGCTGTTGAAAATTGAGCCGATCCGCAAGTTGGCCCGTGCCGCAATCTACTGGGGGCTAGAGAGCCGTGTGATCGCCTTCAAATACTCTCAGTTTGCGCTCAAGCAGATTGCCGAGCGTGAGGCCCGCCATCACATCAAAAAGCAGATCAAAGACCCGGTGCTGCGCAAAAAAGTCACACCCGACTTTACAATTGGTTGCAAGCGGATCATTTTGAGCAACACCCTTTACCCCGCTTATTGCCGAAGCAATGTGACTTTGCACGACAAGGCCGACGGCATTGCAGAGATCAATCCCCAAGGCATCAAGACCTTGGGAGGAACCCAAGTGGACCTGGACTGTATTGTGTATTCCACGGGCTATGACGCCACAGACGGTGTGATTTCCTACCCGGTGATAGGCAAGGGCGGCAAAAAGCTGTCTGAGTTTTGGAGCGAGTTTCCGCGGGCTTACTTAGGCACAAGCGTGCCGGATTTTCCAAACCTGTTCATCGTGACCGGGCCCAACACCGGGATTGGCCACACCTCCGCTATTTTTGTGATTGAAGCGCAAATGCATTACATCATGCGGGCCATCACCGAGGTGCAAAAGCAGGGTGCGCTGCACATTGAGGTGAAGCCACATGCAGAACACCGTTACACCACCCACATTCACAGTGAAATGGAAAAAACCGTGTGGAAAAAGGGTGGGTGCAACAGCTGGTACAAAAGCAAGAGTGGCCACGTGGTGGCCATGTTTCCAGGCTTTAGCTACAGCTACCTGCGCATGGCCAAAAACTTCAAGCCAGCCGACCACGTGATTGCAAAACCGGCTACACCGTGAGGTAGCCACCGTCCACATTGATGCAGGCGCCGGTGGTGTAACTGGATGCGTTCGATGCCAGGTACAACACGGTGCCTGCCATTTCGCTGGGCTGGGCCACCCGGTTCATGGGCACGTGCTGAAGCAGGGCGGTGCGAATTGCATCGTTGTGCACCAAGGCCGCAGCAAATTTTGTATCGGTGGCGCCAGGCAGCAGCGCGTTCACCCGCACTTTCATGGGCGCGCATTCTTTGGCAAATGCCTTGGTCATGGAAATGACCGCAGCTTTGGTGATGGAATAAACGCCCTGATGCAGGCCAGGAATCACACCATTGACCGAGGCCACATTGATGATGCTGCCTCCGCCATTTTTCACCATCAATTTGCTGCCCAGGCTGCTCATGAAAAAATAACCACGGATGTTGACATCGACGGTTTTTTGAAAGGCTGCCACATCCGTGTCATAAATGGGGCCAAAGTGCGGGTTGGTTGCACCATTGTTGACGAGCACATCCAGACGCCCGAAGCGCTCTTCAATCCGCTTGTATAGGTGTTCGATTTGATCAAGCTCACCCAGGTGGCATGCCATGGGCACTGCACTCAAGCCGCTGGCTTGCAATTGGGCGGCCACCTGCTCGCAGCTTTCCTGTTTGCGGCTGGAGATGATGACCGTGGCGCCCTGGCTTGCAAGCAATTCTGCGCAGGCCAGGCCAATTCCCCGCGTGGCACCCGTGACCAGGGCGATCTTATCTTGTAAATTGAAAAGCTCAAGGTTGTTGCTCACACCGTCTCCTTGTTGTTTTGCGGCTGGAGGATTGCATCTAATCCTCACCGTGAATGAATCAATTTTTTGTTTGAAAAGGTAACATCGCATGGGCTTGAAATTTGAGCAAGAGCACCGGCACGTGTTTGTGTATGGGTCATTGATGTATTTGCCCGTGTGGGGTGAGGTGGTGCACGGCACCTACGCCTGCAAAAACGCCACATTGCCGGGGCATGCCCGTTTTGCGGTGCCTGGCGAGACTTACCCGGCCATGGTGCAGCAGGCCCATGCGCTGGTGAAAGGCCTCTTGTGGATGAACGTCGATGCGGATGACCTTGCACGGCTGGACGCCTTTGAAGGGCCAGAGTATGAACGGCAAACCGTGACGGTGCATGCAGACGGCCTTGCCCTGGAGGCTCAAACCTACCTGTGGCGTGCACCCGCTGTGCTGGATGGTACGCTTTGGCAAGTGAGCAAGTTTGAAGCGGAGGGTTTGCAAGCCTTCCTGGAGCAGCATGTGAAACGCTGGAACCAGACTGGTCAGCGCCAATCGAAGGATTGAATACGCAAGAACAATAAAAACCTGAGGAGACACGGAATGCCTTACACACTGGCCCTGGACCAGGGCACCACCAGCTCGCGCGCCATTGTGTTTGATGCACAGGCCCGCGTGGTGGCCTGTGCTCAACAAGAGTTTGAGCAGATTTTCCCCAAGCCGGGCTGGGTAGAGCACCGCCCCATGGACATCTGGAATACACAACTGGACTGTGCCCGGCGGGCCATTGCCCAAGCAGGCTTGCAGGCTTGCGACATTGCAGGCATTGGCATCACCAACCAGCGCGAAACCACCGTGGTGTGGAACCGAAAAACCGGCCAGCCCATCTACAACGCGATTGTTTGGCAAGACAGGCGAACCGCAGCCTATTGCGACAAACTGCGTGCCCATGGCCGTGCAGCCACCATCCGGAAATTGACCGGGCTGGAGCTGGACTCGTATTTTTCCGCCACCAAAGTGAACTGGATTTTGAGCCATGTGGACGGCGCGCGGACCATGGCCGACCGTGGCGAACTGGCCTTTGGCACCATTGACAGCTGGCTCATCTGGAACCTCACGGGCGGGGCGGTGCATGCCACCGATGTGAGCAACGCCTCGCGCACCATGTTATTGAACATTCACACGCAGCAGTGGGATGCCGACCTCTTGAACCTGTTCGAGGTGCCTGCAAGCCTGTTGCCCAAGGTGCATGACTCCAGTGCCGTGATTGGGACATGCGCTGCCAGTGCGCTTGGGGCACCCATTCCCATCGCGGGTGTGGCGGGGGACCAGCAGGCCGCCACCTTCGGGCAGACGTGTTTCAAGCCGGGGGAGGCCAAAAACACTTACGGCACGGGCTGCTTCATGCTGCTCAACACTGGCAGCCAGGCGGTTGAAAGCCACAACCGATTGCTGACCACCGTCGGCTGGCGCATGGGTCAACAGACCCATTACATGCTGGAGGGCAGTGTGTTTATGGGCGGGGCCGTGGTGCAGTGGTTGCGCGATGGCCTGGGCTTGATTGAAAAGTCCAGCGATGTGCAGGCGCTTGCGGCCAGTGTACCGAGCACCGATGGTGTGGTGCTGGTGCCTGCATTTGCCGGCTTGGGCGCACCTCACTGGGACCCGTATGCACGTGGCACGCTGGTGGGCATGACCCGAGGCACCACCCGGGGTCACATTGCGCGTGCGGCCTTGGAGAGCATTGCTCTCCAAACGGCTGACCTGGTGCAGGCCATGCAGCGCGATGGTGCGCAGCCTCTGCGAGAACTGCGCGTCGATGGGGGCGCAAGCAACAACGATTTGCTCATGCAGATACAGGCAGATTTGCTCGGCGTGCCTGTGGTGCGCCCCACGGTCACTGAGACCACCGCGCTGGGTGCAGCCTACCTGGCCGGGCTGGCGGTGGGTGTGTATGGCAGCGAGGCGGAGCTGATCGCCCATTGGCAGATTGACAAGGTTTTTGAGCCCACCATGGGCATGGATGAACGGGGTGCTTTGCTGGACCGCTGGCACCGTGCAGTAGAACGCGCCAAAGGATGGGCAAATGCTGAGTAGGAAGCAGCACATTGAAACCCTGCGCAAGCAGGCCGAGCAGGGGTATACCTGGGACGTGATTGTGATTGGTGGCGGTGCCACAGGCTTGGGCAGCGCCGTGGATGCCGCCAGCCGGGGCTTGAAAGTGCTGTTGCTGGAGGCACATGACTTTGCCAAAGGCACCAGCTCGCGTGCCACCAAACTGGCGCATGGTGGCGTACGCTACCTGGCGCAGGGCAACATTGGCTTGGTCAAAGAGGCACTGGAAGAGCGCGGGCGCATGCTGCGCAATGCACCCAATCTGGTCAAACCCATGCCGTTTGTCATCCCGGTGCGCAACTGGTTTCAGAAGATGTTTTATTGGGTGGGTTTGAAAGCCTACGAATGGCTTTCTGGAAAACTCAGTGTGGGCCCCACCAGTTTGATGAGCAAATCCGAGGTGCTGCGCACATTGCCCACCATCAACGATAAAAAGCTGGCAGGCGGGGTGCGCTACTTTGACGCGCAGTTTGACGACGCCCGCATGGCCATCGCACTCATGAAAACCTTGCATGTTCTCAAAGGCATGGCAATCAACTACATGCCTGTGACCGGGTTTGTGAAAGCCGGTGACAAGGTGTGTGGCGTGCTGGCCAAAGACGAGTGGACTGAGCAGTCATTCACCTTGCGTGCCAACGCCGTCATCAATGCCACTGGGGTGTGGGTTGACCAGCTGCGTGGTTTGGACAATCCGTCCACCAAG